>CAMGFF010000207.1 GCA_946055125.1 uncultured Prevotellaceae bacterium
GACTCCGCCGAAGGTTCAGGTGCCGCCTAAGACCCCGGTGATTCCTAAGACTCCGCCTCGCACCACGGTGAGCGACCGCGACATAAAAATCGAGACCGTTGAGTTCCGCAACAGTGACTACGACGGCAAAGTAATCGACGACTTCGGCTCGCAACTTCGCGTAGGATCGCTCTACATTTCCTCACGGCTGCACATAACCACAAGCTATCGTGGTGAGGCAACAATCGAAACGCGGTTTATCGACCCCGACGGAAAGGACCGTGGCTCCACAAGCACCAAGTTCGACATCGACGGCTCGGGCAACTACCGCACAATAAGCTATGGCAACGACAGCGGTGGCTTCTGGAACAAACCGGGCTACTGGACGCTGCGATACTATATCAACGGCCGCGAGATTCACAGCGCCAAGCTCTATATCTATCCGCCGGCGAAGCTCACACTGACAATCGAGAAGGTGCTTTTTGCCAACAGCGACGAACAAGGCAATATACTGGCTGATTATGGCAGCACGCTCTACACCGACACCCAGTACCTGAAGCCGAAGGTTACGTTCCGCACCAACCGCCGTGGCAACACCAAGTTTATCGTGAAGCTCACGTCGCCGCAGGGCAAAACTTCGACCTACGACACCAGCATCAACATAACGTCGGACACTGAAACGTGGAACTTCACTGGATATGGCAACTCCAATGGCGAATTCTTCTCTGCCGGACAGTGGAAGGTACAATTCTATGTGGATAATGAGCTTATCCACACCACAACGGTGACAATCAACAGCCGAAGCACATATCGCCCCCCGGTAACGCCCAAGACACCGAACACCGGTGGTGGCGGAAACGGAAATGGCGGAGGCAGCAAGATAGTGAAGATATTGAAGTGGGTGGCAATTATCGGAGTGATACTTGCCGGACTCAACTTTGCGTCGAACATGGATTGCAGCGGGCACAGCGACCTGCCCGTGGAATATGCCATCGCCGATGGCGTGAAGCTCTACCAGAATCCTAATCTCAACTCGGTGGTGAACCAGAAACTCAACCGTGGCACCAAGCTCTACCTCGTGGAGCGCGAGGGCGACACCGGCTGGATTAAGGTGGAAACCGACGACGGCACCAAGGGCTACATTCACGAGAGCTACACGCTGAGCGAGGAGACGCATAGTCGCATATCGAAGCTCTTTGCCAACACCGACCCGGCAGTGGTGGAAAAGTTCCAGGCTATGAAATACCAGGTGATGAAGAATCAGGCACTTGCCGATGTGTTCCACTTTGCCTCCGGCTTCATGACCGTGAACGCCAAAATTGTGGATGTTGATGTGGCTGCCGACAAGCCCTACGAGCAAGTGGCATTCCTCATCACCGACGGCAACAATCCCTTTGCCGTGGCTTATTCATTCAATGCCGACGGAGAGCCCAAGGTGACGCGCTATAGTGCACTCAACGACAAGCGCACCGACACCTATTTCACCGCTATCAGCTCATTCACTGCCTATCAACTGAAGGTGAAGACCAGCGACGGCAAGACGGTGACAATCGACAAGATGAAATAATGGATTTCCGCACAACGATAAAAACCGACAATCTAAGCGAGCCAATCAAGCACAGCGACAAGCTGATGCTGATTGGCTCATGCTTTACGACCAACATAGGCGAGCGGCTGCGTGATGCCATGATGGCGGCAATGGTGAATCCGCTTGGCACGCTCTACAACCCCATGAGCATAGCCCGCGCGGTGGAGCGCATGGTGAAATGCAGCTTGGTGCAAGCCGATGAGCTATTTTATGCCAATGGCGTGTGGAACAGCTTCGACTTCCACTCGGCGTTCTCCTCGGCCGACAAAGATGTGGCGCTATGCCGCATGAATGAGAGCATAACAGCCGCCCACGAGCACCTGAAAGAGTGCAAATATGTGATTATCACGCTTGGCACAGCCATAGTGTACCGACACGAAGGCAGGGTGGTGGGCAACTGCCACAAGCTGCCGGCGGCGCAATTCACACGGCGCATGCTCACCGCGAGAGAAGCCGAGGAGGCACTGCGGCAAATAGTGGCTCTGCTTGGGGAGGTGAGCTCGAAGATACAGGTGATTTTCACCGTGAGCCCCATTCGCCACATTGCCGACGGCCTTGCCGCCAACAGCCTCAGCAAGGCAACCCTGCGCGTGGCAATCAGCGAGCTTGAAATGAGCAATGTGCTCTATTTCCCCTCCTACGAGATTATGCTCGACGACCTGCGCGACTACCGCTTCTATGCGCCCGACATGGTGCACCCCTCGGAGGTGGCTGTTGAGTACATCTGGGAGCAGTTTCGGGCAGCCTGCATCGACCCCGGGGCACTCTCGGCCATCGCCCGCTGCGAGCGAATGACCAAGTGGCTGCGCCACCGCCCCATGACCGACAATGCCGAGGCTCTGGCACGCCTCAACTCCGACCGCCGGGCTGCCTATGCCAAGCTGCGTGCCGACTATCCCTATCTTCCCGAATTAACGACTTAAAAAAACGCGGAGAATACAGCCGCTTCAGAATGCGAGAATGAGGCCTGCCGAGAGTGAGCGGAACTCCAGCCCGGTCGATGCCTTGAGCACATGGCAGGGGCTGTATTTCACATAGAAGCCCAGCCAGGAGTAGTTGAGCGAAGCAATGAAGTCGCAAGTTACCACATTCTGGCGAATGTTGTCCGACGATTGCTCGTGATTCCCCTGGGCGTTGCTGTATTTTGTGAGGAGGCTGGCGTGGGAGTTGATGCAGAGAATTGCGCCGGCATTGAGCCACAGGTCGCGGTAGAGCCGCTGCCGGTAGATTGCGGGGACGAGCCAGGAGAACGTCTTGATGCGCGACAGAGGCTTCGACACCTCCTCGCCATAGGTGGAGATGGAGATTGCTCCATCGCCGGCCTGAAAGAAACGCAGGTTCTCATCGAGGCGGTAGTTACGCCAGTCGATGCCAATACCTATCGAGAGCCGGCTGCTTGGCGTGAAGTGCCGCTCAAATGCTATGACATTGAGTAGCATGATTTCCCACGAAGTGCGCATCTTGCTGCTGATGCCGGGAGCCGACACGCCACCAAAGGCGAGGCCACCCATAGTGCAGGCGTTGTGGGGATATTTAGCCGTGGATTTTTCGCGGCGGCTGAAAGGGAGGGTGAGGCGCCAGTTGTTGCTCTGCTGCGAGGTGTGCACGGTGGCGTCGGGGCTGAATTGAGACTGGTAGGAGTAGGAGAAACCGGGGTCGTTGTCCTTGCCGGTTATGGTGACGTTAACGCCCTGAGCGTTCTCGGTGAGGACTAAGCGGTGTGCGCCCTCAATCACCTTTATTGTGTCGGTGGGAATGGAGTCGTTGGCCGCTGCCGAGATAGCAGTGGCAGCAAAGAGGAGAATAGAAAGACAGTTCATTTTGTTAGGAGTTATTAGTGAGGAGTTAGGAGTTATTAGTGGGGAGGTGGGGGGACTTATTTAGAGGCCCAAGGAGAAGCCTATGGAGAAAGAGCGGAACTCAGGTAGGTTGCCGGCTTTGAGCACTCGGCAAGGATTATACTTCACATAGAGGCCTATTTCGTTGAATTGGGCCGCCGCCATGAGGTCGAGGCTCACTTTGTGCTGGCCAATTCCGCCCTGGCACCAGCGAATCTCTCGCTCGCCCTCGCGGTAGCGGGTGAGCGCTGTGCCGTGCACATTGAAGCACAGCACGGCGCCGGCCGAAAGGGAGAAGTCGCCCCAGGCCTTGCGTAGCAGCAGTGGCACGTCGAGATAGAATATCTTGAGGCGCGAGAGGTGGCTGTAGGTGTCGGGGTCGTAGGTGCCGAGGGTGAGCCGGCCGTCGGCGTCCTTGGTGAAGCAGCGGTCGAAGTTGAGGCGGTAGTTTTTCCAGCCAAATCCCACGCCTGTGGTGATGCGCCACGAGTGAGGGAAAATCACCGACAGCGAGATAGGACAAAGCAGCCCCAGCTCGGCCGAGCTGCCCATGTTGCACATATCGCCCACTCCGCTCATGTTCATGAAGCCATAGTGCATACCAAAGGCGGTGAACCACTCCACGCTTGGCTTAGAAGCGGGCTTCAGTTCCTTGCCGGTGAGTGAGGAGAGGAACGGAATGTTGAGGTTGTCGTCATCGTCGCCGTCGGCTTTGGGAGTCTGCTTTGCCGAGTATCGGTAGATGAAACTGTCGTTGGAGCCACTGCCTTGCACCTCCACTCCCATAGAGCCGCCGGGCTGCTCGGTGATGATGATGCGGTGGGGATTGTCGACTACCACCACGGTGTCGGCAGCCGGGCTTTGCGCCAAGGCAACCACAGCCATTGAGCAAAGGATAAATAGTGATAATTTGCGTTTCATTGTTCTTGCTTTATGATAGATATGGGTTGATTATTCGTTTTTCTTGATGAGTTTCTTTACCTCATCGGGCGAAGCCTCACCGGCCATATACACCACCACGATGCGAGCCTTGGCATCGCCACCCATGGCGGCATCCTTGTTCACATAGAAGATATAGCGGTTGTTGAGGTTGCGGCGAGGGAGGATGAAATTGCCATAGCGCAGTCGGCCTCCGCGATACACAGTTTCCTTGGAGGTGGCGGTGAGGCCATCCTTGAGCACCAGGTGCTCAATCTCGGAGCAAGTGGCCGAATCGGCCGAGAGGGAGAGACTGCGGTAGAGCGAGAGGCCATATTTCTCCACTGCATCGCCGGTCACGTAGGTGCCCACGGCACCC
>CAMGFF010000208.1 GCA_946055125.1 uncultured Prevotellaceae bacterium
TGGGCGTGAGGATTGCCACGAGGAGGAAGGTGAACGAGCGCGGCGTGGAAATGCCGTCGTTGTAGCCCTTGGCGGCGGCATGCACGCGCCAATAAATGGGCACATTCTTGCTTATCGAGCTATAGACGCGCTCAAGCGGCAGGCTGGTCTCGGTTGTCTGCACCGATTTCTCTATGTGCTTAAACTCGGCATCGGTAGCAAAATCCACGATATACTTCTGTGCTCCCTCCACGGCACTCCAGGTGCAGGTGAAGAGCGAGCTGGTGCGCAGGCCGTCGGCGGGCCCGGTGATTGTGGGCGCGGGGAGCGACTGTGCGTAATTGGGCTTCCATGCCGCGGGCTCCCACTCATTGGCGTAGCGGTCGTAGGGGCACACGGCGAAGTAGTAGCCGCTGCGGTAGTCCTCGGGCACGGTGAATTGTGGCTCGTAGCTCATGCCGATGAGGTAGTCGATGCTCTTCTCCATCGTCTCCAGCTCCATGCCATTGGGGAGGGCATAGATGGTGTAGCGCATATTCTCCATAGAGTCCCAGGTGAGGAGGCTCTCCTCATCGTACACCAGGTTCTGAACCTTGCCGGGATTGGAGGCCTCTTTCCACGTCATTGCCGGCATGAGGGCGATGCGCGAGTAGAGGTGGCGCTTCAGGTAGTGGGCAAGCGAGGGCTTGGTGCCTAAGCGATAGAGGTACTTGGCCGAATAGTAGATTGAGCCGCACGAGCCATTGAGCGACGAGGTGCGGTTGTGCATAATCTCATTGGCAAACTCGGCGAAGGTGTTGTTGCCCGGGCCGCCGGCCTTGATTGTGGGCGCGGTGACATCGGCGCCCGAATTGAGCGACGAAATCGAATGCGACACGAAGAGGTGGCGGTTGAAGTGCTCCACCACATAGCTCCACCACGACACAATCTTGCCGTAGGGGTTGGTCTCGTTGTTCATGGTCCAGTACACCTGCGGCGAGATGAAGTCGATGAGCCCCAGGTCGAGCCACTCCATGATGTCGATATACTGGCTGCCATAGTTGTTGTCGTAGCCCACAGGGCAGGGGTCGATGCCATACTTTGCGGCAAGGTCGCGCGAGGTGTAGGTGGTGCCCTGCGGGGCCTGGCCGAAGCGAATCCATGGCTTCGTTTCCTTGAACATGTCGTTGAGCTTCTGCATGAGCTGCGTCACGTTCTTGCGTCGCCAGTCGGCCTGTGAGAGGGTGCCGCCGGCAGCCTTGTAGCTGTTGTAGAGGGCAGCGTCCTCGGAGAGGGCGGCTCCATTGTAGTAGTAGTCGTCGAAGAGCATGCCGTCGATGTCGTAGTTCTGCGTGATTTCCTTGCAGATGTCCACGATGCGGTCCTGCACCTCGGGAATGCCGGGATTAAGAATCAGTCCCGAGCCGCCATTAATGGTCCAGCCCTTCTCGATGTAGCCCGTAGGGTCGCCGGCCTGTCCGCCCGAAGTGCCCGAGCTGTTGAAGCGATAGGGGTTCACCCAGGCGTGGCACTCAATGCCGCGCTTGTGGCACTCGGCCACGAAGAACTCCAGCGGATCCCACCCGGGGTCTTTGCCGCGCGTGCCGGTGATATACTGCGACCACGGCTCATAGCTTGAGCGATACATGGCGTCGCTCATGCCGCGCACCTGGAAGTTCACTGCATTGAAGTTGTTCACTGCGAGGGAGTCGAGCAGCTTGGTCATGTCGGCCTTCTGTGTTTCCATCGAAGAGCCCATCGTCGTGGGCCAGTCGAGAGCCCACACGGTGGCAACCCATGCCGAGCGCATCTCGAGCTTGGGTGTCACTGCATCCACACCCAGGGCCTTGCCTGTGGTGAGCAGCACCAGCAGGGAGGCGAAGAATAGTTTAAGCGATTTTCTCATTTAGTATTTTTTAGTTGTTATTAGTTTAATCGATTTTTTTGAACAGCCCGGCTATAAGTGGATTATCTTATCACGAGCTTGGCGGTGGCTGTGGCGGTTCCGCCCCGGGCCTTCACCACATACACGCCTGCCGGCAGCCCCGTGTGCACAGTGGCAGTGCCGCCGGCAATGTCGATGCGGCGCGAGGCCAGCAGCGTTCCGGCAATGCCATATATGCTCACCTCCACCGCGTCGATACCGGCCGCGCCCACCATCACCGCGCCATTGGCGGTGGGGAAGATGCTCAGGCGGCTGTCGGCACGCTCCACGGTCTCCACTCCGCTTGAGTGGTTGTTATAGGCGGAATAGAGCTGCTGAGTGATGGTGTTGTCGCCGGCGTTATAGTCTGAGGCACGGGGGCTGTAGGTAATCGAGTGGATGGAGAGTGGGAAGTTGATGAGGTCGGTGCGGCTGTCGAGATAGTTGAGCAGGTCGATGTGATAGTGCCCCACGGGCATCTCCTCGGTGGTGAGCTCCACCAGGTTCTCGCCGGTGCAGGTGGGAGTGCGCAGGTCCACCTTCACGATATTGAGCGGGGTGGTGGTGGCGAAGTCGAGAATCACACTGTCGGGGATGCTGTAGAAGGTCACGTCGCCGGCGAGGGTGATGGTGGCACGGCGCTTGCCCTCGAAGCCATAGGCGACAGTGCCATCGGCAGCGAGCGTGGCATCCTGCGAGAGGTTGGCGCTGGTCACCGTCCAGCTGTCCCACGACTGCTGCATCACTGCCTGCGGAGCCACCTCAACCTTCACCTGTGCCGACTCGGTGAACGCGCCGAGCGTGGCGGTGATGGTGGTGAGGCCCTCCTTGAGGCCGCGCAGCACGCCGCCGTTAATTTCACACACCGTGGGGTCGTCGATGGTCCAGGTGAAGCGGTTGGGGTCGTATTGCAGGGTTTCCCGCCCCACCACGGTGGATATTTCGATGGGATAGTCGCGGAAGGTGTCGATAAGTATCATGGGCTTTATGCGCAGCGAGAACTCGGAGTTGAGCACCGTGATAGGCGCGGTGCACTCCACGTCGCCAAGGTGGGCGGTGATGGTGCCATAGGCATTCTCGCCCACGAGCTCAATAGCGCTGCCGTCGGCACGCGGAGCGCCCACATTGTCGCTGCAGGTGAAGGTCACGCCCTCCACGCCATCGGCAATGAGCTCACCATATTTGTTGTAGCCAAGCACCCGGGGAGTGATGGTGAAATAGATGGGTGCCTCGAGCTTCACATCGTCGAAGCGCAGCGAGGTGATCACATCGGCATCGTCGGCGGGAGCGGTGGAGAAGAGCAGCATGCCATTGGCCACGGCACGCGGAGTAGCCTCAGTGGTCTTGTTCACCACCGTGCCGCCCACCATCATCTGGGCCGAGCCGCCGGCATCGTTGTTGGTCACGTTCCACAGGTCGGGAACAAGGAACTTGAAGAGCTGGCAACATACCACTGTGCTGCAACCGGCCGACTTGCCATAGACGGGGTGCGTCGACATGTCAATCACCAGCATGTAGAGCTTCGAGCCATCGGCATTGGTGCCATAGGCGCACTTGGAGTAGGTTTGTGTGTTGTAGGTTTCATCGTAGTTGCGACCCGTGAGCTCGCCATGGTGCATCACCCAGGCATTTCCCTCGGTGCTGTTCACCACCTTTATGGGACTCTTGTCGTCTTCCTGAAGGGCAAACCAATAATAATTCACCGCGACCTCATCGCCGGGGGCGAGGCGTGCAAGCTCGTCCTTGTAGGCTCCGTCGCCCACGAGGCAGGCATCGTAGTTGCCCAGCACCTGGTCGTTGGCGTCGAGCTTCACCTCGCGCACCACAAAGTGTATGTCCTCGGCGGTGCCCCAGCGTGAGCCCTCCTTGAGGTCGAGAAACACATAGTTGCAATTATCCACGGTGTAGAACTTGTGGTCGCGGCCAATGCCGTGGTTGAAGAGCGCGAGCTGGCCGCTGTCCACGCGCTTGTTCACCTGGATAATCTCCTGGTTGGCGGTAAACTTATCGCTCATGGCATATCCCTTCCACTCGTGCGGCCCCACATGGGCACGCTTGTTGGCATCGATGATAGTGGCCGAGGAGCGACCGGGGCCGCCATTCCACGCATCGGCCGAGGTGTTGGTGTTGAGGAAAATAGTGTCGTTCACCACCTCGCCGCCAAAGGGGTAGCCAAGCATCCAGTTGTTGAAAGGCACATTGGCGGTGACGCACCAAAAGGCTCCATTGCAGCCCGCCAGCGGCTTCTTGCCCTGTGCACGGTTGCGGCTATAGGCATTGGCGAGGAGCTCGGTCTTGCCCAGTCGGTTGTAGGCCTGGTTCATCTCCACGTTATTGTAGGGATTGGTGAGGTCGGTCTCGAGCACATAGGCATTGAGTGGATAGCCGGGCACTCGCACTATGGTGTGGGTCACACCCGGTCCTATCACGCGCTGAGAAATCGTATCCACCTGATACGACTTGCCATTCAGCTCCACATAGCCCTGGGCCGAAGCAGCCACGGCCACGAGCACACAGATGAGAGAAAGAGTAAAATTTCTCATAATGAATAGTCGTTTTAAGCAGTTATGTAACAGTATTTCAAGAGCAATAAAATAGGTCGCATTAAAGCCGTTTTATAGACGCTTTCAAAATTTCACGGAAAGTTAGCAAACAAATTCAAAACCACCATCACCCCTAAACACAAATTACGCATCTTTAACAGAATTTTAGCCTCTTTCTTGCCTCTTACCCCTTACCTATATAAACCCCCTCACCTAAAATTGGAAATAGATAAATGGCTGTATCTCGGTGCTGCGCATCTGCA
>CAMGFF010000209.1 GCA_946055125.1 uncultured Prevotellaceae bacterium
CTTCACTTTAATCTCTTTCCCTCTAAAGGTATAAGAAGTTCCCGCACTGCGTGACGAGCCAAAAAGAGAAAGCTCATCAATAGGAAAATCCTGCTCCTCGAGCACACGGAGGAACTCCTGACCTACGGCGCCACTTGCGCCAACAATTGCTACATTCATTTTCTTTGTTTTTCTATCTATATAAAATCTAATTTTGCCATGAGCCATGAGCTTTTCACTCCACACTCCTAACTCCTAACTAATAACTCCTAACTAATCACTAACTAATTTCTTAGCGTATTCCTTATCATCATTGATAATCTCAAGTGCGCGGAGGAAGATAGGATTACGGTGGTTATTCACCACATAGAATGCCGCCGGGTCGGTATACACATCGCGGGCAATCAGCGCCTTAGTCACATTGCGCAGCAGCTCGCGGCTCTTCTCAAGCTCCTCCTCATTGATTTTCACGCTGTCGGCCTCGCCAAGCCGGCACAAGTCGGCAATCATATCATCGCTCACATTAAAACCCTTGTCGAAGTCGGCCACCGTCTTCCAGCGCTTGAGCAGCGGCTTGCGGTTCTCATCAACATAGGAAATCACATAGCGGTTGATAAGGCCCTTAGCCATAAGCTCGCGGTAATACTTCGTGTATTCGGTGGTGTCGAGAGGCACAAACACATCGGGCATTATTCCGCCACCGCCATAAATGGTGCGCCCGGCACGCAGAGTGTTGTAGCGCAGCGAGTCGGCAAAGTGTATGCTGTCGGCATGCGCCAGCTCGCCGTCCTTGTAGCGGTTGTAGATGTCCTCAGTGTAGCCCTTCTTGTTGCCGGCCTCATAGGGCTTCTGTATGCACCGACCCGAAGGCGTGTAGTAGCGGGCTATGGTCAGGCGCATCATCGAGCCATCATCAAAGCGTATGGGGCGTTGCACCAGGCCCTTGCCAAACGTGCGCCTGCCCACTATCACGCCGCGGTCCCAGTCCTGAATGGCGCCCGAGAGAATCTCGCTGGCCGAGGCCGAGTACTGGTTCACCAGCAGCACAGCCTTCACATCGCGCAGTGCACCGCCCCCCTTGGCATAGAAGTCGTTGCGCGGAGAGTTGCGGCCCTGGGTGTACACTATCGTCTGCCCCTTGTCGAGAAACTCATTGGCAAGCTCGGTGGCTATCTGCAAGTAGCCCCCGCCATTGTCACACAGGTCCACGATTATCTGCTTCATGCCCTGCTTCTTGAGCTTCTTCACCGCATCCATAAACTCGGTGTGGGTCTTCTCGGCAAAACGGCTTATGCGCACATAGCCCGTAATCTTGTCGGCCATGTAGGCAGCGTCGATGCTGAAGAGCGGTATGTCGTCGCGTACGATGCGAAACTCTATCGGCTCAGCCACATTGCGGCGCAGCACCTTCACGCGCACTGTGGTGCCCTTGGGACCCCGCAGTCGCTTCATTATATCGCTGTTCTTCATCTTCACGCCCGCAATAGCCGTGTCGTTAACCTCCACGATGCGGTCGCCGGCAAGTATGCCCAGACGCTCCGACGGGCCGCCCACTATCGTCTGTATCACATAGAGCGTGTCCTCCTTCATCTGGAACTGTATGCCTATGCCGCTGAAGTTGCCCTGCAGCGGCTCATCAAGGTCTTTTGTTTCCTCGGCATTGGTGTAGGTGGAATGTGGGTCGAGCTTGTCGAGCATCCCCTTTATGGCATCCTCCACAAGGCGGTCGTCACTAACCGAGTCAACGTAGAACTGGCTTATTGCAAACTCTGCATTGAAGAGCTTCTTCAGGTGTTTCTGTGCCGAAACACTCATCGCAGCCACCAATGCGGCACTCAAAACTAACAATAATAAAAATCCCTTTTTCATATCTTTTTTTTCGTAATCAGTGTGTGTGTTATTGTTATTGATTCAGTTTCCACGTCGAGGGAATGAGCCTGGGGTCGCAGTTGCGCGGCAAGAACGCCGACACATCGTGCCCCCACTTCACCAGCTCGCGCACTATGGTGGAGCTTATGTGCCCATATTCGGGCAGCGTATAGAGCAGAACCGTCTCAATCCCCGAGAGCGCACGGTTGGTCTCGGCTATGTTCTTCTCATACTCAAAATCCTGCACCATGCGCACGCCGCGAAGTATGTAGGTCGCACCGCACTCTCGCGCCGCATCGACAGTGAGGCCAGTGTAGTGAATCACGCGCACACGCGGCTCATCGCGGAAAATGCCCCGAATCCACGCCAAGCGTTCCTCGGCCGTGGTGAGGGTTTGCTTATTATAGTTCACGCCTATGGCAATCACAATCTCATCGAAGAGCGGCAAAGCACGCTCCACAATCGACTCATGCCCAATAGTGAAAGGGTCGAACGACCCCGGAAACATCGCCACCCGGCGTCCCCCATTCTTCTTCATCTCTTCATTCATCATCCGGTAACCCTCCAACATCCAATATCTAATATCTGGTATCTAATATCTGCTATCTCACCTCGTAATATCCTCCTCCGTCTCAATCACCAGGTTGTCGATGATAAAGTTCTGTCGCTCCATGGTGTTCTTGCCCATGTAGAACGCCAGCATCTCCTTCACCGCATCCTCCTTGCGTAGCGACACGCGGTCGAGGCGCATATTCGGCCCTATGAAGTCCTTAAACTCCTCCGGGTCAATCTCACCAAGTCCCTTAAATCGCGTGATTTCGGCATCGGCTCCAAGCTTCTTGATAGCGCGTATTCGCTCCTCATCGGTGTAGCAATAATAAGTCTCAGCCTTCTCGCCTCCCTTTTTCCCGGCACGCGACTTGCGGCGAGCCTCCTTCTTGTTGCGCACACGGAAGAGCGGCGTCTGCAATATATACACATGCCCCGTCTTCACAAGCTCGGGGAAGAACTGCAGCAGGAACGTAATCATCAGCAGGCGTATGTGCATGCCGTCAACATCGGCATCGGTGGCTATTATCACCTTGTTGTAGCGCAGCTCATCGATGCCGCCCTCTATGTTGAGCGCGGCCTGGAGCAGGTTGAACTCCTCATTCTGATACACCACCTTCTGCGGCATGCCGAAAGAGTTGAGCGGCTTTCCACGCAGCGAGAACACCGCCTGCGTCTCCACATCGCGAATCTTGGTGATGGAGCCGCTTGCCGAGTCACCCTCGGTGATGAATATCATCGACTGGTCGCGCTTGTCGCCTTTGGCGTCGTTGTAGTGCACCTGGCAGTCGCGAAGCTTGCGGTTGTGCAGTGCCACCTTCTTGGCCCGCTCACGTGCCTGCTTGGTCACTCCGGCTATCGCCTTGCGCTCCTTCTCGCTCTCCTGTATCTTGCGCAGCATAACCTCGGCCACATTGGGCTCGCGGTGCAGGTAGTTATCGAGCTCCTTCTTCACAAAGTCGTTGATAAACTTATACACCGTGGGGCCGCCCTCCCACATCACCGTGCTGCCCAGCTTTATCTTCGTCTGCGACTCAAAGATGGGCTCCACTACCTTGATGCTGATGGCCGCCACTATGCCGTTGCGTATGTCGGAATACTCAAAATTCTTAGCGTAAAACTCCTTTATGGTGCGCGACAGCGCCTCGCGGAAGGCCGACTGGTGCGTGCCGCCCTGCGTGGTGTGCTGCCCATTCACAAATGAATAAAATTCCTCGCCATATTGCGCCGTGTGGGTAATCACAAGCTCTATATCCTTGTCCTTGAGGTGAATGAGCGGATAGAGGGGGTCGGTGGTCATGTATTCGTTCACCAGGTCCTCCAGTCCGCGACGCGAGTGGTATTTCTTGCCATTGTAGATGAGCGTGAGCCCCGTGTTCAAGAAGGAGTAGTTCTTAATCATCATCTCAATGAAATCCTCGTGGTAGGAGTAGTTCACGAAAATCTCATTGTCGGGCTCAAATTGCACCAGCGTGCCATTCTCCTCTCCATCGGCAGCCGCCACTATGCCGCTCTCGCTCACCAGCTTGCCTTTCTCAAAGGTCGCCGAGGCACACTGCCCGTCGCGAAACGCCTGCACAAGGAAGTGGCTCGACAGCGCATTGGTGGCCTTCAGTCCCACGCCATTGAGTCCCACCGAACTCTTATAGCTCTCGGTGTCGAATTTTCCACTGGTGTTCATCACCGAGGCGGCCTTGGTAACATCGGCAAGCGGTATGCCTCGGCCGTGGTCACGCACCTTCACCACTCCGTCGGCCACCGTGACCTCTATCATGGTGCCAAAGCCGGCGGCATGCTCATCGATGGCATTGTCGAGCACCTCCTTGAGCAGCACATATATGCCATCGTCGCTCTGCGAGCCATCGCCAAGCTTGCCTATGTACATACCGGGGCGGCGGCGAATGTGCTCCAGTGCCTCAAGCGTCACAAGGCGGTTGTAGTCGCCGGGGGAGTCGGGGGCTTCGCCGGGGATAATATTGTCGTCGAGTTCTTCTGCCATATTTTCAATGATATAATCGTGCAAATTTACAAAAAAATTTGCGCAAATCGAAAGCAAAGCACCAAAAATTTATTTTTGGGCACTCTGCTGAGATACCGCCAAATTTATCCAAAATTTGCGCAAATCGAAAGCAAAGCACCAAAAATTTATTTTTGGGTGCTCTGCTGAGATGCAGCCAAATTTATTCAAAATTTGATTCTACTCGCCACTGTGTTAATCTTTGCTAAACAGCAGCAAATTTCCGCGAGAATATGTTGCAAAACATATTTTTACCCTTTACCTTTGCACTAAG
>CAMGFF010000210.1 GCA_946055125.1 uncultured Prevotellaceae bacterium
TATCCCTCGCGAATCATTGTGGGATATCCCAAGATTATCGACAGGGAGGAGTTTGCTGATGAAAATTCCGCCATTCGCCTGGTGACTGATGTGGAGGCCCTGAAGCTGAAAGCCCACGACTTTGCACGGCTGCTTCAGGAGGGAGCGCTGAAGCCCGATATCGACACGCTTTTCATGGGTATGAAGGAGGCCGAGGCGGTGAAGCTCTTTGCCAACACATATCTTGCCCTGCGCGTGAGCTACTTCAATGAGCTTGACACCTATGCCGAGGTGAAAGGGCTTGATTCGCAGGCTATCATTGAGGGTGTTGGACTTGACCCGCGCATTGGCACGCACTACAACAATCCGTCGTTTGGCTACGGCGGCTACTGTCTGCCAAAGGACACCAAGCAGTTGCTTGCCAACTATGCCGATGTGCCGCAGAACATGATGACGGCAATCGTGGAGAGCAACCGCACGCGCAAGGACTACATTGCCGACGCTGTGCTGCGCCGTGCAGGATGGTACGGCTACTCACAGAACAATGAGTATGGTAAAGCTGCCATCAGCGGGCAGCCTGTGACGATAGGCATATATCGCCTCACGATGAAGACTGGAAGCGACAACTTCCGTCAGTCGGCCATACAAGGCATAATGAAGCGTGTAAAAGCTAAGGGAGCCGAGGTGATAATCTATGAGCCCACGCTTACCGATAGCGATCTGTTTTTTGGCAGCCGAGTGGTGAACGACCTTGATGAGTTTAAGAGACGATCAAAGTGTATCATAGCCAACCGCTACGATGCGGTTCTCGATGATGTACAAGAAAAAGTATATACCAGGGATATTTTCCGTCGTGACTGAAAAATGTGACAGAAAGAGAAATAATCAATTAGATGGCACAAGAAGCACAGACAAATAATAAAAGAATAGCCAAAAATACTATTGCGCTCTACATAAGAATGTTTTGCTCAATGGTAATTTCACTTTTCACCAGCCGAATCATTCTTGATTCGCTTGGAGTGGATAACTTTGGTATATATAATGTTGTTGGTGGATTTGTGGCGATGTTCTCGTTAATGTCGAGTGCGCTGACCAACTCAATTTCCCGCTTTTTGACCTTTGAATTGGGAAAGGGCGATACGGAGAAGCTGAAGCGGGTTTTCTCCACTTCACTAAATGTGATGTTCGCGCTATCGATAGTGGTGTTATTGGTAGGAGAAACGGTAGGATTGTGGTTTTTGAATTATAAGGTCAATATACCCATTGAGCGCATGGGTGCCGCCAATCTCGTATATCAGCTTTCAATTGCCACGTTCATAATGGGATTGGTGAGCGTGCCATATAATGCAAGCATTGTATCTCATGAGAAGATGACGGCTTTTGCCTATATCGGCATTTTTGAGATAGCAATGAAGCTGGTAATAGTGTATACTCTTTATGTGTCGCCATTTGATAAATTGAAGACATATGCAATTCTCTTGTTCCTGCTTTCGCTATCGATTCGGTTAATATATGGCATATACTGCAACCGTCATTTTCAGGAGACACATTATAAATTCGTTTTCGACAAGCCATTGTTGCGGCAGATGACGGGCTTTGCCGGGTGGAATTTCCTTGCACAGGGTGCCTATCAGCTCAATGGCAGTGGAGTGAACTTGCTGATAAACATATTCTTTGGTGTAACACTTAATGCAGCAAGAGGAATTGCATATCAGGTGAATAATGCCGTGTGCCAGTTCACATCGAATTTTATGGTTGCCCTTACCCCACAGATAACAAAGAGCTATGCTGCCGGAGAGTTGGCCGAGATGCACAAATTGATATTCAGAGGAGCGAAGTTCTCTTATTTTCTTACGCTCTTTTTCCTGATTCCAATATGCGTTGAAACTGAGTATATATTGAATTTGTGGCTTATTGAGGTGCCTGACTACACCGTCTCGTTTGTGAGGTGGACTTTGTATATTACTGCCATAAATATGTTCTCGGGTACATTGATACCGGCACTTCATGCAACTGGCAATATAAAAAGATATATGATAATAGTGGGATTGGTGGAGATTACAAATTTCCCACTCACTTATATAGCCTTTAAACTTGGGGCTGACCCTTTATATTCTTATTATATTTATTTCGGAGTATATTTGGTGCTGATGTTCTTGCGGCTCTATCTTATTAAGGATTTGATTAAGATGAGTGGCAAGCAGTTTGTGAGCGAAGTGTATGTGAAATCGGCAGTTGTGACGGCATTGGCTGCAATTTTGCCACTTCTGTTAATGTTTATAATGCCTGATGGCTTTTTGCGACTTGTCACCATTTGTGTGGTGAGTGCGATATCTACAATAGTGTCGGTCTATGCATTTGGTTTCACAGTCGATGAAAAGGCAATGGTTGTGAATTTTGCAAGAAATAAATTCAGGAGTTTGTTAAAGTGAAGCAGGTGTCGATTAGAGGCCGGAGGGATGTCTCAATTGATTTTTTGAGATTCGTAGCATTAACTTGCATAGTGATTGCTCACATTAATCCCTCGCCACTGATATTCCAGTTGCGTAATTTTGATGTGCCGCTCATGGTTTTTCTGTCGGGGGTATCATTCAGAATCAGTGGTGGCAATAATGATGGGTATTGGCACTATGCGCTCAAGAGGTTCAAGCGATTGATTCTTCCTGTTTGGGTATTCCTGGCCGTTTATTATTCCATAGTATGGATTAAGGATGGGGAAATGTTGCCATTGACGACAATGGTGAGCTACTACACGCTGATTACGCCATGGTTTGTGTGGATAATAAGAGTTTTTTTTGTTATTGCATTGATAGCTCCATTAGTGTCAGGGACTTTAATCAATTTTAATAAATGGGCGTTTCTGTTTTGGTCGGCAGCTCTGTTGGTAGTGTTTGAGGTATTTTGCATGTCGGGTTATTCTCAATTCAGGTTCAGTGAGTATGTGTTGATGAATATTCCATATCTCATTGTGTTTGCTTTGGGTGTGAAAATTAAGGAATTTAAGGCAAAAGAGGTCGTTGGAATATCGGCAATATGTCTCAGCGTGTTCTTCGGCTTGTTAATAAACTGTAAATGTGGGGGGAGATATTACCAACTCAATTATTTAAGTATCCGCCAAGAATCTACTATTTGTCATATTCCATATTCTGTTCTTTGATATTATGGATAGTAAAAGATAATTTAACCTGTTTCATTGGCAAGATTTCGGCGAGGATTTCAAGTTGCATAGCTTTTATAGGTTCGCACACTATTTGGATTTATTTGTGGCATATCGTTGCGCTTCTCTTTTGTGGCCGAATTGAATCGGCTTTTTTGCGTTTCGCTATTGTGTATGCAATAGCAATCTCAATTACAGTTGGTCAAGTGAAGTTGATAGAAATAATGACAGATAATATGGTTAATACTACTTTGAAGAAAAACATCAGGATGATTTTTCTTGGATAGCAGGATTGGTATTTACAGAATCAATTGGAAAACTGATTATAAAAACGGAGAATTAATACACTTTTTAGGGTAAAAAAATTAAGTGTGAGATAAGATGAGGACGAAGATAGTTTATTGCATAGTAAGTAACGACAAGGATATATATCTGGAGCAGGCGTGGGTGTCGATTTACACGCTGAGGCTATATAATCCCGATGCAGAGGTTGTTTTGCTCGTGGATAAGGGCACTGAGGCAACGCTCACCGGGAAGCGAGCCGGGATAAGGGAACTCGTCACGGAGGTGGTGGCAGTCGACACTCCCGATGGGTACAATGCCATGCAGCGCTCACGCTACCTGAAGACCAATTTCCGCCAGTTCATCGCCGGCGACTTGCTTTTCATCGACTCCGACACCGTGATAGGCGGCTCCCTTGCCGCCATCGACGACATAGAAGCCGAAATCGCCTGTGTGCCCGATGAGCATCGCCGCTTCGGTGAGTTGCTTGAGAATGATACTATAAAACAAAGGCTTAGCTCAATTTTTGGAATAACGGAGATAGGTTCGGAGTTCTACTTTAATTCGGGCGTGATTTATGTGAAAGACACGCCAAGGATGCACGCATTTTTTGCCGACTGGTATGAAAAATGGAAGTTTTCGGCCTTTGAGCGGAACTCATCGATTGACCAGCCGGCACTGTATGCTGCCGATGAGAAGAATGGCTTCATAATAAAGGAGCTGCCCGGTGAATTTAACTGCCAGATTGCTTACAGCCTGAAATATTTTTATGGTGGGCTGATATTGCACTTCTTCAATGCCACATTCCCAATGATGTCGAGCGAGATTTCGGTATTCTACGACGACAGCTTCTACCGTAGATTAAAGGATTATGGGGGAGTGGCTAACGATGTGAAAGACGTGCTTGACGACAATGCGAGGTGGTTTAATGTGCAAACAAGCATCGTCGACAGCTCGCACAATGATTTTTTGTGTAACTACGTGGGCGCTTATATTTATAAATCTTATATGAAGCAATCATTCCTCTATAAGCTGAATGAAAGGCTGTGTTCCTATAAGTTTATGATTGGGAATTTTAGGAGACTACTTAGTATTGGTGTCCGGTAAACTTGTATGAGCGCCCATAGAAAAGACGGGTGCTCGGTAAACGCATTGAAGGCGTTGCCTCCGACGGGATGCTGTGGAAGAAAAATCCCCCGCCGTGGAAGAAAGTTCCCACGGCGTGGAAGAAAGTT
>CAMGFF010000211.1 GCA_946055125.1 uncultured Prevotellaceae bacterium
GAGCTCTATCTCAAGCGCCTCATTGTGGGCGGCGTTGAGGGAGTGTATGAGATTGGCAAGAATTTCCGCAACGAGGGTATGGACCGCAACCACAACCCGGAGTTCACCTGCATGGAGCTTTATGTGCAATACAAGGACTACAACTGGATGATGAGCTTCACCGAGAAGCTGCTCGAGACCATCTGCATTGCCGTGAACGGCAAGCCCGAGCGCGAGGTGGATGGCAAGGTTATCAGCTTCAAGGCTCCCTACCGCCGCCTGCCCATTCTCGACGCTATCAAGGAGAAGACCGGCTTCGACCTCAATGGCAAGACCGAGGAGGAGATTCGCAAGATTGCCGTGGACGACCTCAAGATGGAGAGCATCGACGAGAGCTTCGGCAAGGGCAAGCTCATCGACGAGATATT
Source organism: uncultured Prevotellaceae bacterium (assembly GCA_946055125.1). Taxonomy (GTDB): domain Bacteria; phylum Bacteroidota; class Bacteroidia; order Bacteroidales; family Muribaculaceae; genus CALZFJ01. Next base: position 408 of record CAMGFF010000211.1, read on the forward strand.
CGGCGAGTTCTGCGAGGGCTCGTTCATTCAGCCTACGTTCATCATCGACTACCCCGTGGAGATGAGTCCGCTCACCAAGATGCACCGCTCTAAGCCGGGCCTCACTGAGCGCTTCGAGCTCATGGTGAATGGCAAGGAGCTTGCCAATGCCTACTCGGAGCTTAACGACCCCATCGACCAGCGCGAGCGCTTCGTGGAGCAGATGCGCCTGGCCGACAAGGGCGATGATGAGGCGATGATTATCGACAACGACTTTATCCGCGCCCTGGAATATGGAATGCCGCCCACATCGGGAATTGGCATTGGCATCGACCGCCTCACTATGCTCATGACGGGCCAGACCACCATTCAGGAGGTGCTTCTCTTCCCGCAGATGCGCCCCGAGAAGGTGATTCCGCGCGACAAGGAGGAGAAATTTGTGGCTGTGGGCGTGCCTGCCGAGTGGGTTCCCGCCGTGCAGAAGGCGGGCTGCCTCACCGTGGAGGCTCTGGGCAACGCCGGCGCCGGAAAGCTCCACCAGGAGCTGTGTGGCCTCAACAAGAAGTTTAAGCTCGAGCTCAAGAACCCCACCATCGATGAGGTGAAGGCCTGGATTGAGGGGGCAGTTAGGAGTTAATTAGTGAGGAGTTAGGAGTGGGGAGTTAATTAGGGGGGAGTGGGGAGTTGTTGGTTTTTTATGAATTATTAGTTATCGATTGATTTATAGTGGCTTCGATTAATGGAACTATTGCAGTGATGGGCGGCGGGAGCTGGGCTACGGCTCTCGCCAAGCTCCTGCTGGTGAATAATGAGCGCATCACCTGGTATATGCGCCGCGATGACCGCATCGCCGACTTCAGGCGGCTGCACCATAATCCGGCTTACCTCTCGGACGTGCGCTTCGACACCGACCGCATCGACTTCTCAAGCGACATCAATGAGGTGTGCCGCCAAGCCGATGTGCTACTGCTCGCCTTGCCCTCGCCCTACATCAAGAGCCATCTGGCAAAGCTCACGGCCGACATCAGCTCGAAATTTGTGGTGAGCGCGGTGAAGGGCATAGTGCCCGACGAGAATCTTACTGTGGCCGAATATATGTGCCAATTCCACCACGTCGACCCCAGCCGCATGGTGGTGCTCAGTGGCCCTTGCCACGCCGAGGAGGTGGCTCTCGACCGCCTCTCCTATCTCACGGTGGGCTCCACGAGCGAGGCTCTGAGCGAGGCTTTTGCCAAGCGCATCGCCGGCCGCTCGCTGAAGACGATTATCTCGGCCGACATGATTGGCATTGAATATGGCGCGGTGCTGAAGAATGTGTATGCCATCCTCGCCGGCATTTTGCACGGCATGAAGAATGGCGACAATTTCCTTGCGGTGCTGGTGAGCTCGGCTATCCGCGAAATGGATCGCTGGGTGGATGCCGTGGCGCCTTGCCCCGGCCGCAACATCTGCAACTCGGCTTATCTTGGCGACTTGCTGGTGACGTCGTACTCGCGATTCTCGCGCAACCATAACTTCGGCGCGATGATCGGCAAGGGCTACTCGGTGAAGGCCGCTATGATGGAGATGGAAATGGTCACCGAGGGCTTCTATGGCGCGAAGTGTATTCACGAAATCAACAAGGAGAGGCAGGTGGATATCCCTATTGCCGATGCCGTTTATTCTATTCTCTATGAGAAGGCTAAGCCGGCACAGGTGATTGAGGAGCTGGCCGACAAGCTCTCGTGATAGTTAGGAGTTATTAGTTAGGAGTGAGGAGTGGGGAGTTTTTAGTTTTTAGTGGGGGATTGATTATTTTGTGGGATTAAAAGATATTTTTTCACAATACAAAATTTTTATTGATGATGAAAACACTGAAATTTGAGAATTGCAATGTGGAGTGCACTGTGTCGCAGGCCGACATCGCCGCACTCAAGGGCAAGGCCGCTGAGGCTATGGAGAAACTCCACACCGGCTCGGGTGCGGGTAACGACTTCCTGGGCTGGCTCAACCTGCCCGGCAGCACCGATGAGGCTCTTATCGCCGACATCGAGGCGGCAGCCAGCGCATTGCAGGGTTGTGAGTTTGTGGTTGCTATCGGTATTGGCGGCAGCTATCTTGGCGCTAAGGCTGTGATTGAGGCCCTGAGCGACTCGTTTGCCTGCCTCAAGCCCGCCAAGGGACCGCGTGTGCTCTTCGCCGGCCAGAACATCGGTGAGGACTATCTCAATGAGCTCATGGAGCTCCTCAAGGGCAAGAAATTTGGTATTATCGTAATCTCCAAGTCGGGAACCACCACCGAGCCGGCTATCGCCTTCCGCATGCTCAAGGAGCTGCTTGAGGCTCAGGCAGGCAAGGCCGAGGCTTCGAAGCTCATCGTGGCCATCACCGACGCCAAGAAGGGAGCTCTGCGCAAGCTCGCCACTGAGGAGGGCTACAAGACATTCGTTATCGCCGACAATGTGGGCGGACGCTTCTCGGTGCTCACTCCGGTGGGATTGCTTCCCATAGCAGCCGCAGGCTTCGACATTCGTGCCTTGCTCGCCGGCGCAAAGGCCATGGAGGCGAAGACTGCCACCTCGGGCGACGACAACATCGCTGAGGTGTATGCCATGACGCGCAATGCCCTCTACAATGCGGGAAAGAAGATTGAAATCCTCGTGAACTACAATCCCAAGCTGCACTACTTCGGCGAGTGGTGGAAGCAGCTCTACGGCGAGAGCGAGGGCAAGGACGGCAAGGGTATTTTCCCGGCTGCCGTGGACAACTCCACCGACCTCCACTCGATGGGACAGTGGATTCAGGACGGCGAGCGCACCATCTTCGAGACGGTAATCTCGGTGGAGGAGCAGCAGCACACCGCCATTATCCCCACCGACGACGCCAACCTCGACGGCCTGAACTACATCGCCGGAAAGCGCGTTGACGAGGTGAACAAGATGGCCGAGCTCGGCACACAGATTGCCCACGTCGACGGCCAGGTGCCCAACATCAAGGTGACAGTGCCCGCACTCACCGAGTACAACCTGGGTGAGCTTATCTACTTCTTTGAGAAGGCTTGCGGCATAAGCGGCTACATCCTCGACGTGAACCCCTTCAACCAGCCCGGTGTGGAGGCCTACAAGAAGAACATGTTTGCGCTGCTCCGTAAGCCCGGCTACGAGGCCGAGAGCGCTGCAATCCAGGCACGCCTGAAGTAGCATTTGCCACGGCAACAGGACAATAAATTGCGAGGGGGCTGTATCTCATGATGACTGAGGTGCAGCCCCCCCTCTGCTGTTTAGTTGCGATTTCGGCACGTGAGAAATGCCATTGGGCGTTGCGACAATTACGCCCCTGAATCCTACAAATGGCAAGGTGTGGTAAGTGTTATGGCCACAGCATTACGCCGTGGTGAAAAAAACAGGTGAAAACATAATCGTGCCATGTTAGTTGTTTGGCAATTATTATGTAACTTTCCTCTAAAGAAAAATGATTTATTTATATTGACTGGCTTGTAATTCGGTTTTTTTGCCTAAATTTCCTCTAAGAAAGACAAGAGCGTGACTGTCTTTGTGAGTGAAAAAGAGAGTCTAACCACATAATCTTGAGATATTGGCACACGAAAGATATGCTCATCGTTGGATGAGGTGACAGAAAAGTATTTAATTTCCTCTACGAGATTAAGACTCAACCGGGTGTCCTACTCCACCCGAAGCGTTGGCCACTTTGCGAAAACGGGTTGCAGACACCACAAATTTATTGACCTTGCAGCGGGCGGTAGTATCATAATTCCTCAAATGCCTACGGCTGAGGAGTAATGAACGAAAGGATCAATGTAAGCGACTCCGTCGTGGAGGATGTACCATACAGCCACGAGCATCTTTCGGGCGATGGCTACCTGCACTTTCATTCGGTTTTTGTGTCGTAAGTTACACTGGCGATACAAGAACATAGCGAAGAATGAGCCTTTGGTGCGGGAAGATCCCCATGCACATTCTATCATAGTTTTCCTGAGGAATTTGTTGCCATGCGTTATCTTTCGCGACTTTATTTTGCCTGCGCTTTCCTCGTTGCGGGGTCTGAGCCCCACCCACGACACCAGTTTCTTAGGTGTCTGGAAGTGATTCATGTCAGTGCCTACTTCGGCTATTATTGAGGTTGCGCTGCGTTCTTTAACGCCTGGTATCGTCTGGAGATTCTCAAGTTCTTTCGGGAACCATTCCTCACAAAGTGAGGTCATTTTACTTTGGGCTTCGTCCTTGTGGCGCTGCTGCATCTCTGTTTCCTCGACAAGCTGGGCGA
>CAMGFF010000212.1 GCA_946055125.1 uncultured Prevotellaceae bacterium
GAATACGACTGCTACTTCGCGCATGCCCCCGAGCTGCGCGACCAGGGCGTTGCCGCAAAGATAGCGGGTATTCCGCGATTCTTCAGCAATCCCAATGCAGCGAAGCGCCTCGAGGAGCTTATTGCCCACTTCAAGCCCGATGTGGCTCACCTGCACAACATCTTCAATGGGCTGTCGCTGTCGATCCTCACAGTGCTAAGGCGGCATCGCATACCGGTGGTTATCACTATGCACGACACTCGCTTCATCTGTCCGTCGAGCTACTTCTTGCAGCGCGGCAAGGCGTGCGAGAAGTGCCTGAGATGGGGCGGACTCTATTGCGGCCTGAAGCGCTGCTATCAGGACAACCTGCTCAATAGCTGGATGTGCGCCCTCGAGATGCTGCACAAGGAGTATCTTTTCGACTACGACCGTTGCATCGACCGCTACATATTCGCCAGTAGGCGTTTCAAGGGCTTCCACGAGGCGCGGCACAGCTACTTCGCCTCCAAGGGCACTGTGCTCTACAACTTCCTTCCCGGGTTGCCCCAAATCGTTCCCTCGGCCTCACGAGGCGACTATATGCTCTATTATGGCCGCGTCACCGCCGAGAAAGGCATATCCACCCTTGTCGAAGCTATGGAGCGCATGCCCAACATTAAGTTGAAAGTGGCAGGCACAGGGCCGTTGCTCGACGTGCTCAGCAGCCGAGCCCCTCACAATGTGGAGTTCCTGGGTTTCCTCTCGGGCAGCAGCCTCTTCGATGTGGTGCGCAATGCCTCCTTTGTGCTCGTCCCCTCGGAGTGTGAGGAAAACAATCCTCTCACCGTGATTGAAGCATACGCCCACGGCAAGCCCGTGATTGGCTCACGCATTGGAGGCGTCCCCGAGATTATCACGCCACACACCGGCTTCACATTCACTCCTGGCAGCATCGCAGGGCTTTGCGACGCTATGGCTAAGGCCGATGCCCTGACAGATGCCGGCTATGAGCGTATGTCGGCCGCAGCACGCACCTTTGCCGACGAGAATTTCCATCCCGGCAAATACTACTCGCGACTAATGGATATTTACAACGAAGCTATTAACTGCACAAAACACTGATTCTGCAATATGAAAATTTTTGAGATAGGCACCGGCTACACTTCAATACCCGCGCGAATGGGTGCCGCAACCGAGATTGTGGTTGCCGAGCTCACTAAGTCGTTCAATAAACTGAAGCACGACGTGACAATTGTGGACATCAAGGACAGGCACCGCAAAGAGTCGAAGCTGCCAATCGTGGAGGCATGGATGCCACAGTTCTTCAGCTCCACCGACACCACTCTTGGCATTGTGCACAAGCTAAAGCGTGTGCTATATTCCATCTCACTAAGCCTGAAGCTCCGGCGCCTCATATCGCAGTGCCCACCCGATGAGGACATTGTGCTGCATTTCCACAACCAGTATAATCTATTCTTCTTCCTGAAGCTCACACCGGCTGCGCTGCGCAGGCGCGTGCGCATTGCCTACACCGTCCACAGCCATGTGTGGTTTGGAAAGTGGGAGGAGATTAAGGACACTGTGAGCCGCCGCTACTTCCAGGAAGTATTCTGCTGCCGCAATGCCGACATGGTGATGGTGCTCAACGATGTGGTGGCTCGCATGCTCCGCGATCACTACGACGTGCCGGCCGGGCGAATTATTAAGGTGATTAACGGCGTGAACACCGACACCTACAATGGCTGCGACAAAGATGAGGCCGCCCGCGATGCCGTTCTCGACCGCTACAACCTGCGCGGCAAGAAGGTGCTCCTGCAAGTGGGTTCGGTGTGCGACCGCAAGAACCAGCTCGGCACCCTGCGCCTCCTCGCCCCGGTCATGAAGCGCGACCCTCAGGTGGCTTTCATATATGCCGGCGGCATTATCGACGCTGCCTACAAGGCTCAGATCGACCAGTTCGTTCACGATGAGAACATAGCCTCACAGGTGCACTACGTGGGCGAGGTGTCGCCCGGTGAGGAGCTCAACAGGCTCTATTCCATTGCCCGCGGCGCTTTCATGAACTCGCGTTCCGAGGCCTTTGCCCTTGTCATTGCCGAGGCACTCTCGGCACGCACGCCCATTTTCATCAACGATGCAATCATCGCCAGCCTGCCTTTCATCGCGAACCGAGTGGGCAAGGGGGTGCTGCGCATTGCCGACGACTTCGAGGAGCAGCTTCACCGCCTCCTCACCGACGATACCTACTACACCGCCCTGCAGGAAGCCGGACGCAGCTTCGTGGTGAATGAGTGCAGTTGGGACGTAGCTGCCAAGAATTATTTGGAGCACTTTATAATAAAATAGGAGTTACTTACGTTTTCATATTAAGGCTTTTGCAGTCATCGACTGTGAAACAGTTATTTTTTGTAAATGAAGAATTGACTATATATGGCGAAAAAACGTGTACCTAAACCCACCGATGCGAGCATCATTCTCACCTACCGATGCCCTATGCGGTGTCAGATGTGCAATATATGGCAGAATCCCACCAACAAGAAGGAGGAAATCACTGCCGCCGACCTGCGCACTCTGCCGCAGCTCAAATTCATCAACCTCACCGGCGGTGAGCCATTCATTCGCGAGGACCTTGCCGAGATTGTGGAGGAGTGCTACAAGCACACCGACCGCATCGTCATCTCCACCAGCGGCTGGTTCGACGACCGTGTCGTTGAGCTTGCAAAGCGTTTCCCCAATATCGGCATACGCATCTCTATCGAGGGACTAAGCCGCAAGAACGATGAGCTGCGTGGCCGCGAGGGTGGCTTCGACAAGGGGCTGCGCACACTGCTCACCCTGCGCCACATGGGGCTGAAGGACATAGGCTTTGGCTGCACGGTGTCGAACCACAACTCCAAGGACATGCTCGCGCTCTACAAGCTCTCGCTGAGCCTCGGCATGGAGTTTGCCACTGCTGCCTTCCACAATTCCTACTACTTTCACAAGGGCGACAACGTAATCACCAACAAGGACGAGGTGTGTGGCGACTTCGCACAGCTCATCGAGATGCAGCTCAAGGAGCGTAGCCCCAAGAGCTGGTTCCGCGCCTGGTTCAACATGGGACTCATCAACTACATCGAGGGCAACCGCCGCATGCTGCCCTGCGAGGCAGGCTCGGCCAACTTCTTCATCGACCCGTGGGGCGAGGTGATGCCTTGCAACGGCCTTGAGGAACGCTACTGGAAGGAGTCGATGGGAAATATCCACGATGCGCCTTTCATGGAAATCTGGGAAAGTGAGCAGGCCGAGAAGGTGCGCCGGCAGGTGCGCTGCTGCCCCAAAAACTGCTGGATGGTGGGCACGGCAAGCCCCGTGATGCACAAATACATCAAGCATCCCGCCAAGTGGGCCATCCGCAACAAGGTGCGCTCACTGCTCGGCAGGAAAATCGACATCACCCCCTGCTACTGCAACGTGGGACAGGATCCACGGCAAGGGGATTTAAGAGTGAGGAGTGAGGAGTGAGGAGTTATTAGTGTGGAGTGGGGGGTGCTGAAAATTGAATTGAATTATGAAGATTGTAGTTACCGGAACGCGAGGTATTCCCGCCATTATGGGCGGTGTGGAGACGCATTGTGAACAGCTTTTCCCTCTCATCGCTGCTCAGGGCTTCGATGTGACGGTGATTCGACGCAGCAGCTATGTCGCCGACTCGCTCACCGAGTGGCACGGCGTGAGGCTGGTGGATATTGCCACGCCGCGCAAGAAGGCCCTGGAGGCTATCGTCCACACCGTGCGTGCCGTGATTGCCGCCCGGCGCATGGGCGCCGATGTGGTGCACATTCATGCCATTGGCCCGGCTTTGGTCACTCCCCTGGCGCGGCTATTGGGAATGAAGGTGGTGTTCACACACCACGGGCCCGACTACGACCGCGACAAGTGGGGCGCTGCCGCAAAGGCTATGCTGCGCCTCGGCGAGGCCCTGGGCTGCCGCTTCGCCAACCATGTTATCGTAATCTCCGACGTTATCCGCAACCTTATCGTCTCCAAGCATGGCCGCACGCGCGGCGTGAGCTTGGTGTATAATGGAGTGCCGCAGCCCGAAATTTGCTCTTTCCCCGAGTATTTTGCTCAACTGGGCATTACAGAGGGCAACTATGTGCTCGGCATGAGCCGCTTTGTGCCCGAGAAGAACCTCCACCACCTCATCGAGGCTTTCGCTCGCCTCAAGCCGCAGGGCGTGAAGCTGGTGATTGCCGGCGACAGCGACTTTGCCGATGATTACTCCACCGGCCTCAAGCGCCTTGCCCGCGAGAATGGCGTGGTGCTCACCGGCTTCATCAGGGGCCGCCACCTGCACTCGCTGCTCACCCATGCCCGCTGCTTCGTGCTGCCGTCGAGCCACGAGGGGCTTCCCATTGCCCTGCTCGAGGCCATGAGCTACCGCCTGCCGGTGGTGGTGAGCGATATTCCCGCCAATCTTGAGGTGGGGCTGGAGCCGCAGTGCTACTTCCCCGTGGGCGACGTTGCCGCCCTCGCATCGCGCCTCAGCGCCCTCACCGCAGCTCCCTGCACGCGCATCGACTACCCGATGGACAAATACCGCTGGCCGCACATCGCCGAGCAGGTGGCCCACATCTACCGCTCCCTTTAGCCCACA
>CAMGFF010000213.1 GCA_946055125.1 uncultured Prevotellaceae bacterium
AAAAAATCGCCCCGACACCCAAATATTACGTCGTTTTATGGGATTTTATAGATTAAAATGGGGAAAACACGCTTCTCAGTAAACCTCAGTACAACAACAAAACAGCATCTGCGGCTTGGATTTTGACTGATGATGTTGAAGATGTGTGAAGATGTGGGGTGGGGGAGGAAATTTTCGGGTAAAAATGTGTGAAATATGGTAAAAATGACGTAACTTTGCAAAAATTAGGGCAAATTGAGAGCAAAAGCGATGAGCTTGCTCCATTGATTTTGCCAAGTGCGGCTTCTCGGCATCGCGAGGCTGCGGCAAAGTGGCAGAATTTTCACCGGAGTTTTAGGTTTTACGGAATTATAAACATATTTTTAGCAATTGACCAAATGAATTTTACAGGAGGTATCGAGTTTAAGCCTAAGTTCATATCAGAGCTTAAGCACTACAACGCGGCAAAATTTAAGGACGACCTCATAGCGGGTCTGGTAGTGGGAATCGTGGCTTTGCCACTTGCCATCGCATTCGGAATAGCGAGCGGCGTGACGCCCACGGTGGGATTAATCACCGCCATTATCGGCGGCTTCCTGGTGTCGGCACTTGGCGGCAACAGCGTGCAGATAGGCGGCCCCACGGGAGCATTCATCGTGATAGTTTATAACATTATTCAGCTCTACGGCCTCCAGGGGCTGGCGATTGCCACCTTCATGGCCGGAGTGATACTGGTGCTGCTTGGCGTGTTCAGGCTGGGCACGGTGATTAAGTTTATTCCTTATCCCATTGTGGTGGGCTTCACGAGCGGTATTGCGCTCACCATCTTCTCCACGCAGATTGTCGACCTCTTCGGCCTCACGGTGGATAAGGTGCCCGGCGACTTCATCTCGAAGTGGGCTGTGTATATAGCCAATTTCGGCACGATGCACCTGCCCACGCTCATTGTGGGAGTGGTGACGATAGCGATTATCGTGGCTGCGCCCTATGTGTCGAAGAAGCTTCCCGGCGCGCTCATTGCCATAGTGCTGATGACGCTGGTGGTGTATCTGCTCAAGAGCTTTGCCGGCGTGGAGGGCATTGAGACGATTGGCGACCGCTTTGGCCGCCTGCCGGCCGAGATGCCGCTGCCTCACTGGCTTGGGCTGAACATGACCACGATTAATGTGCTTCTGCCCTCGGCGTTCACCATAGCCGTGCTTGGCGCGATTGAGTCGCTGCTCTCGGCCACCGTGGCCGACGGAGCCACCGGCAACAGCACCCGCAACAACACCGAGCTGATAGGCCAGGGAATAGCCAACATGGCGGTGCCCTTCTTCGGCGGAATACCCGTGACCGGAGCCATTGCCCGCACCATGACCAATATCACCAATGGCGGACGCACTCCGGTGGCCGGCGTGGTGCACGCCATTGTGCTCCTGCTCATCTTCCTCTTCTTGATGCCACTTATCAACTTTGTGCCTATGGCGTGCCTCGCCGGAGTGCTCGTGATGGTGGCCTATAACATGAGCGGCTGGCGCACGGTGGTGAGCATATTCAAGAACCCGAAGTCGGACGTTACGGTGCTCATCGTCACCTTCCTGCTCACGGTGGTTTTCGACCTCACCATCGCCATTGAGATTGGCCTGCTTCTCGCCATTGTGCTCTTCTTGAAGCGCGTGATGGAGAACACTCAGATTAAGGTGTTCAGCGACCAAATCGACATTGCCGACGGCACCGAGTCGACCCAGCATGAGGTGCTCAAGGTGGCCAAGGGCGTGGAAATATATGAAATAGATGGCCCGTTCTTCTTTGGCGTGGCAACAAAATTTGATGAGATGATGCGCAGCATGGGCGACAAGCCGCTGGTGCGAATCATTCGCATGCGCAAAGTGCCGTTTATCGACTCCACCGGCATTCACAACCTTGAGATACGCATCAACTCCTCGCAGAAGGAGGGACTACACGTGGTGCTCTCGGGCGTAAATCCGAGCGTGAAGGAGGTTCTGCTCCACGCCGGCGTGGATAAGCTCGTGGGCAGCGACCACATTTGCGACCACATCACCAAGGCTGTGGTGATGGCCAACAAGATTGCCGACAGCAAGGACAAGCTCCAGGAGGTGAACTGGTAACAATAGGATTATGAGAAAGCGAAACCCAAGGAAACGCCCCACTGCGGCCGGCAATGGCTTGTGGCGCTCGGTGCGCGGCAAGCTCATTGGCGGCTCGTGGGCTGCGGTGATGGTGGTGATAATCTACTTCGTGGCACGCTTCATCGTCGCAAGCAATGCTGCCGAGAACGCCGCGCAGGCTGCCGCCATCAGCCGCGAGCAGCTCATGCAGGTGGTGCTGCCCGAGGGCATGAACTCGGTGACGTGCACCTACAAGGGCTTCACATCGCACTTCAACCCCACCTGCCACATTCCCAATGTGGTGATATATGAGCTCACGGGCAATGAAACCGAGGGCAAAGTGCCGCGCCACAACAACTTCATCGCCGATGAGAGCGTGGACGGCTGCGCCACCCCGCAGGACTACAGCTACTCGGGCTACGACCGCGGCCACATGGCTCCGGCCGGCGACATGAAATGGGACGTGGAGGCAATGCGCCAGTCGTTCTACATGACCAACATATGCCCGCAGGTGAAGGCTCTCAACACCGGGGCGTGGAACAGGCTCGAAGGGCGTGTGCGCGAGTGGGCGAAGCGCGACAGCGTGCTCATCGTGGCCACCGGCCCAATACTGGCCGGCTCTATGCCCACCATTGGCGACACTAAGGTGGCTGTGCCGCCTCGCTTCTTCAAGATATTGCTGGCATCGCACGCGCAGCCCATGCGTGCCATTGCCTTTATCTACGATAACGCCCGCGCCACGGGCGGCATGGAGCAGCACGCAGTGAGCGTGGATGCAGTGGAGGAAGCCACCGGCATCGACTTCTTCAGCACCCTTCCCGATGATGTGGAGGACGTGGTGGAGGCTCAGTGCGACTTCTCGCAGTGGAACCAGCGCCTCAAGCGCTGAGGCTTTTTTGGGGCTGTGAGCCTTTTTGGGCTATGAGCTGTGAGCCGTAAGCTGTGAACTTTTTTGGGCTTTGAGCTGCATTGCAAAAAAGACGGTAATTAGCTCACGGCTCACAAGCCCAAGGCTCATAGCTCAAAGCCAAAAAAGGCTCATAGCTGAAAATAAAAACAGAGAAAACATGATTGATACACTTAACAACGAGGATACTATTTGCGCTATTTCCACCCCGGCAGGAATGGGCGGAATTGCCGTGATTCGCGTGAGCGGAGCCGACGCTCTCACCACAGTGAGCCGCTGCTGGCACGGTGCCGCACTGAGCGGCATGAAGAGCCACACGGCACACCTGGGCCGAATCATCGACCCCGCCGACGGCTCTCTGCTCGATGAGGTGGTGCTCACCCTATTCCGCACCCCACACTCATTCACCGGCGAGGACGTGATAGAGATTTCGTGCCACGGAAGCCGATGGATTCAGCAAGAGCTTGTGAATCTGCTCATTCGCTGCGGCTGCCGTGCCGCAACAGGCGGCGAGTTCACACGCCGGGCATTCAGCAACGGCCGCCTCGACCTCTCGCAGGCCGAAGCCGTGGCCGACGTGATAGCCTCCTCGTCGCGAGCTTCACACCGCATAGCCATGAGCCAGATGCGCGGCGACTTCAGCCGCGAACTCAGCAACCTGCGCGAGCAGCTGCTGCACTTCGTGTCGCTCATGGAGCTTGAGCTCGACTTCAGTGAGGAAGAAGTGGAATTTGCCGACCGCAGCCACCTCATCGCCCTCGCCGAGCAGATTCATGGCGTGGTGAAGCGCCTCACCGAGTCGTTTGCCGTGGGCAACGCAATAAAAAACGGACTGCCCGTGGCGATAGTGGGCGAGACCAACGCCGGAAAATCAACCCTGCTCAATTATCTGCTGCACGACGACCGCGCCCTGGTGAGCGACATTCACGGCACCACGCGCGACGTGATTGAGGACACAATCACCCTGGGAGGCACACTATATCGCTTTATCGACACCGCCGGCATTCGCGACACCGCCGACCGCATCGAGGCAATGGGCATAGAACGCACCTTCAGCAAGATGAGCCAGGCACAGATAGTGCTGTGGGTAATCGATGGCACCACCCCCGTGACCGCCATTGAGCCACTCGCCGCGCGGATACTGCCCATCGTGGCTCCCGGCAACCACCTCATAGCGGTAATCAATAAGGCCGACCTCCTCACCGAGGCGCAGCACTCAGCCCTGCGGCAGACGCTCACCACCCTGCTGCCCACAGGCACCCCCACAGTGAGCATCAGCGCCCGCGAGCGCACCAACCTCGACGAGCTGCAAGCCGCGCTGCAAGCCGCAGCCACACTCCCCGAAGCCGACGACGCGGTGATAGTGACCAACGCCCGCCACTATCAGGCCCTCACCCACGCCGGCGAGGCCATAGTCCGCGCCATCGACGGGCTGCGCCAGGGCATAAGCGGCGACTTCGTGAGTCAGGACATACGCGAGTGCATGCACTACCTCGGCGAAATCACCGGCGAAATCACCCCCACCCACATCCTCACCACCATCTTCCAGCACTTCTGCATCGGTAAATGAAGCAGAGGAGGGGAGGGCAATCTTGCGACATA
>CAMGFF010000214.1 GCA_946055125.1 uncultured Prevotellaceae bacterium
CCCTTGCGGTAGCAAGCCACGGCTGCGCTACAGTTGCAACCCATTGCGTTGGTCGAAAGGAAATATGTGTTGCCGTAACCGCCGGTGGCGATAACCACAGCGTGAGCGGCAAAGCGCTCAAACTTGCCGGTTACGAGGTTCTTGGCGATGATACCGCGTGCGCGGCCGTCGATGATTACCACGTCGTGCATCTCATAGCGGTTGTAGCTCTTCACCTTGCCGAGCTGGATTTGGCGGTTGAGCGACGAGTAAGCGCCGAGAAGGAGCTGCTGGCCGGTCTGGCCCTTGGCGTAGAACGTACGCGATACCTGGGCTCCACCGAAAGAGCGGTTGGCAAGAGTGCCGCCATATTCGCGGGCGAAAGGCACGCCCTGAGCCACGCACTGGTCGATGATGTTGTTCGACACCTCGGCGAGGCGGTACACGTTGGCCTCGCGGGCGCGGTAGTCACCACCCTTCACGGTGTCGTAGAAGAGTCGATAAATCGAGTCGCCATCGTTCTGGTAGTTCTTAGCGGCATTGATACCACCCTGGGCTGCGATAGAGTGAGCGCGGCGGGGTGAATCCTGAATGCAGAAGTTGAGCACGTTGAATCCCATCTCGGCGAGCGTGGAGGCAGCCGATGCACCGGCAAGGCCGGTACCCACCACGATGATGTCGAGGCGGCGCTTGTTGGCGGGGTTCACGAGTTTCTGGTGAGCCTTATAGTTAGTCCACTTCTCAGCAACGGGACCTTCGGGAATCTTCGAGTCGATAACGGGCTGAGCTGTAGCAGTAGTTTTCTTATTATCTTCCATTTTTTTCGAAATTACAATTTAATCGTTAATAGAATCTTCACTCAGCTTTGGTATTATTCCTCAGTGGCTTTGTCCTGGCAGCAGGGCTTTGCATCGGCACACTTGCCGGCATCCTTGCAGCAGCCCTCGGCTTTCTCCTTGCAGCAAGCCTCGCCCTCAGCACACTTGCCGGCCTCCTTGCAGCAGCCTGCGGCGGCAGCCTCGGGGCATGCGCCCTTGTGGCAAGCAGCAGCCTCGGCGCACTCAGTGGCGTGACCGTGGCAAGCCTTCTCCATAATCTTCAGCTCATAGGCCGGTACGCGCTCGCCCGAGCAGTCGGGGCACTGAGCCTTGAGAGTGAACACCACAGCCTCCACGGCAAAGAGCAGGCACACGGCGGTAGCCCATGCGCAGGCAGTCTTCTTGAGGCGGGGCAGCCATGCGGTGTTGTTGGTGCCGAGCGACTGGAAAGCGCTCCAGAAGCCGTGAGTCATGTGGAACCACAGGGCAGCGAAGCCAATGAGATAAACCACCAGCACAGCCCAGCCAAGCTGGCCGCCAAACTGGAGCATGATGTGTCCCCAGCCATTGGCGGGATTCACCTCATTTGCGCAGCAGGGAAGAATCTCGGCAAGCATCATGCGGCCCCAGAACTGATAGAGGTGAAGCACAGTGAAGCAGGCGATCACCACGCCAAGGGCAAGCATGTTCTGCGAAGCCCACTCCACGCTCTTGGGACGGGCAGTCACGTTGTAGGCATCGTTGCCACGGGCCTTCTTGTTTTGAACAGTGAGCCAGAAAGCGTAGATGATGTGAATTACGAATAATGCCGCGAGGCCAAGAGTGGCCGCGATGGCATACCAGTTGGCGCCAAGAATGCCGCAAACCTTGTTGTAAGCCTCTGGGCTAAAGATTGCCACAGCATTCATCAGCACGTGGAACGTTAAGAATAGGATAAGGGCGAGTCCTGTTACCGACATCACTACCTTTCGTCCTACAGAAGAGTTTGTTAACCACATAGTAGTTCTGAATTTAGTTAGTTAATTATTTTGATTAGTTTGTAGTTTTTTGATAGTTCAATGATTTTGCACACAAAATTACCTTTTTTTCACCGCATTTACAACAATTAAAGAAAAAAATCCATATTTCATTTTATTTTTATTGCTGCAGCGGCGTGTGCCCTGGGCTTTTTCACTCTTTGGCCTTGCGGTTTTTGCCATTTTTCTTGCTTTTGGCTTTCTTCGACTTGCCGGGCTTGTTGCCACGGTTGCGCCCCGGGGCTTTTTCCTGCACCTGGGCCATGCGCGAGCGCGACATGGTGATTGGGGCCTTGTCGATGCGGTGAGTGCCGGCAGGGTGCTCGTCATCGACGAGCGCGAAGTCGAGCTGCTTCTTCACCAGGTCGGCGCGGGCAATCTGTATGGTCACGCTGTCGCCGAGCTGGTAGCGGCGGTGACGGCGGCGGCCAATGAGGCAATAGTTCTTCTCGTCGAACTCATAGTAGTCATCTACCAGGTCGCGCATAGGCACCAGTCCCTCACACTTGTTCTCGTTGATTTCCACATAGAGTCCCCACTCGGTAACGCCCGATATGGTGCCCTCATACACCTGTCCGAGCCTCTCGCCCAGGTATTCCACCTGCTTGAATTTTATCGAGGCACGCTCGGCGCTTGCTGCGAGCTGCTCCATGTCGCTCGAGTGCTTGCACTCCTCCTCGAGCTTAGCCTGGTTCACGGTGCGTCCGCCATTGAGGTATTTCTCGAGCAGGCGGTGCACCATCATGTCGGGGTAGCGGCGAATGGGCGAGGTGAAGTGGGTGTAGTAGTCGAAAGCCAGTCCGTAGTGGCCAATGTTCACGGTGGAGTAGATGGCCTTGGCCATGGCACGCACGGCGAGCGTGGAGAGCAGGTTCTCCTCGGCCTTGCCCTTGATGTCGTGGAGCATGCGGTTGAGCGAGCGGTTCACCTCGTTGGCGCTGCCCTTTGTCTTTAGCTTGTAGCCGAAGTTTCGCACCAGCGATTGGAGGTTGTCCATCTTGTCGGTGTTAGGCTCGTCGTGAATGCGATACACGAAAGCCTTTGCCTTTTTCCCCTTGGGTGGGATGCCAATGCGCTCGGCCACCTTGCGGTTGGCGAGCAGCATGAACTCCTCCACGAGCTTGTTGGCATCCTTCGATTCCTTGAAGAACACGTCGATGGGGCGGCCCTGCTCGTCGATGTCGAAGCGCACCTCCACGCGGTCGAATTCCACCGAGCCATTCTCAAAGCGCGACTTGCGCAGGATTTTGGCGAGGCGGTCGAGGGTGAGTACCTGCTCGGCATATTCGCCTTGCCCCGTCTCGATAATCTCCTGGGCCTCCTCGTAGGTGAAACGGCGGTTGCTCTTAATCACGGTGCGGCAAATATCGGTGTTGAGCACGCGGGCGTTGTTGTCCATTTCCACGATGCACGAGAAAGCCAGCTTCTCCTCGTTGGGGCGCAGCGAGCACACGCCGTTGCACAGGCGCTCGGGGAGCATGGGCACGGTGCGGTCCACGAGATACACCGAGGTGGCACGCTTCTCGGCCTCCTTGTCGATGATGGTGCCGGGCTTCACATAGTGGGTCACGTCGGCGATGTGGATGCCCACCTCATAGTTGCCGTTTGGCAGCTTCTCGATTGAGAGCGCGTCGTCGAAGTCCTTGGCGTCGCGCGGGTCGATGGTGAAAGTGATTGCGCTGCGGAAGTCGCGGCGCTTGGCAATCTCCTCGGGGGTGATGTCGTCGGGGATTCGGTCGGCGGCCTTGGTAACAGCCTCGGGATAGCGGTAGGGGAGTCCAAACTCGGCGAGGATGGCGTGAATCTCGGCGTTGTTGTCGCCGGCAGTGCCCAGCACGTCGACCACCTCGCCCACGGGGCTGTTGGCATTGTCGGGCCACTCCACGATGCGCACTATGGCCTTGTCGCCATTCAGTCCGCCCTTGAGCTTGTTCTTTGGTATGAAAATGTCGGTGGCAAGGAATTTGCTGTCGGTGTGCAGGTTGGCGTAGTATTTTTCCACCTGCAGGGTGCCAATGAACACCTGGTCCTTCTTCTCTATCACCTCTATCACCTCGGCCTCGGGCTCACAGCCACGCCTGCGGGCGCAGATGTGCACGCGCACCTTGTCGCCATTGAGGGCGTGCATGGAGTTGCGCTCGGCCACGAAGATTGCCTTCACGCCGCCATCGTCGTCGGCTATCTCCACGCTGTTCTTGCCATTGCTGCGGCGCACGAAAGTGCCGTCGGCCACGGTGCTGCGCATCGTGGCCTTAAACTTGCCCGGGGTGGTCTCCACGAGGAAGCCCTCAAGGGCCAGCTCCTCAAGTATCTCCACCACCGCCGAGCGGCGCTTGGGGGTGTCGGCGCCCAGTGCGGCCGACACTTGCTTGTAGTTGTAGGGAACGTGGTTCTCCCTGTTGAAAAAATCAATTACCTGCGATTCGAGTTCCTTCTTTGTCGATTGTGTCGATTTTGAATTCCGATTCTTTGCCATAAACCTGAATATATATCTTTTTTACGCCCCTTCCGCGTGATTATTGTCAGTGAAAACGCTGCTTGTGGGGACACACTTAGCCTCCGAATCTGCCGAATATGAGGGGATTACAGCAGGCCGATTTGGCCAAAGCCCATTAAATCATTACAAAGTTAGCGTTTATTCGTGAATTTACACCATATTCTGCCCGAAAAAAACAGTTGCAGCCCCAAAAAAATCACCCTGCACAATCACAAGCCGTCGGCACACATCACGCCACGACTTGTCCGACTTACTCCAGCACGTCGGTAGTC
>CAMGFF010000215.1 GCA_946055125.1 uncultured Prevotellaceae bacterium
GCGACCCCGACCTTGGCAAGGTCGTGCTCTACCAACTGAGCTATTTTCGCATTGGCTTCGCGCTTGCAAAATCGAGTGTCGTTGTTTCGTTTTTGCGAGTGCAAAGTTATAACGTTTTTCCCATTCCTGCAAATTTTTCGGCAAAAAAATTTCAAAAATTTTTCCGATATTTTGCATCATCACGCCTAACTCGCTCACCGCTAGCACATAAGGTTACAATTAAATTTCCCGCATTTTTCAAGCCTAATGTGCATTCTGCCTCGTGCACTCTCGTGATAGCCGCCACCGCCTCGCTCACCCAAGCATGCGCATGAACTCCTCGCGAAGGGCCACATCGCTGGCAAAGGCTCCGCAATAGTCGATGGTGGTGGTCACGCTCTCCTGCTTCTCCACGCCGCGCATCTTCATGCACAGGTGTCCTGCCTCACACAGCACTATCACCCCCTTCGGCCTCAGCTCGCGCATGAGAGTGTGGCACACCTCGGCGGTGAGCCGCTCCTGCACCTGCAGGCGGTGGGCAAAGGTGTCGACCAGGCGTGCGAGCTTGCTCAGCCCTATCATGCCCCCATCGGGGATATAGCCTATCGACACTTTCCCGAAAAAGGGAAGTATGTGGTGCTCACATAGCGAGTAGAACTCTATGTCCTTCACCACCACTATGCTCGACCCCTCGTGGCTGAAGATGGCCGACTTGATGATGCCGCCCGGGTCCTCGCGGTAGCCGCGTGTCACGTCGAGCAATGCCTTGGCGGCTCTCACCGGGGTCTTCACCAGGCCCTCGCGCTCGGGGTCTTCGCCTATGAGCTCTATTATTTTCTTGTAGTGCGCGGCTATCTCGGCCACTAATGCTTCGTCGTAGCTGTGTAGAATCATAATACAACGTTAATTCGGTCCTTCACCACTATCATCTCGCTGGCACACGAGGGCAGCTCTTTCTTGAGCTGCTGCATCACCTCCACGGCTTCCTCGCGTGTCACAAAGTCGCCCACACGAAGCCTCCACGTGGGGGCATTGTAGGTCACATAGCACCCCAGCTCGGGAAATTGGGCCTGCACCATGCGCTCGCGTGCCATGGCCTCGCTCTTGGCCGTGCGCTGGTTCTTGTCGGCATACACCTGTATGCGGTAGCCCACGCGGTTCTTCACCACGCCTTTCTGCCCATTATCGGGGTTGCCGTTTTCGGGCCTCAGGCGCTCGCCAAGGCGTGCGGGCTGCGTCACCGTCACGCGGCCCTGCGAGCTGAGCTCCATGTGCTCCACTATGGTGCCTTGTGTCTGTGCCATGGCGGCTCCAGCAAGGAGCGCCACGAGTGTGAGTAGCGATAGTAGTCGTTTCATCTTGTCAAGTTTCACTGGTTGGTGTTTCCCCGTGCCTTGCAGGGGAAAAGTGTTGATGATATTAAAGTGAAAATTTGCAAGGACACAATGCTGCCGTGATTCACGGTGGCATCGTGTCCTCACAAAAGATGTTATGTTTCTCTCTCGGCGCGGGCCGCCACTGTGGGTGCGCCCTCACCGGCTGTCATTCGGCATGGAGCTTAGAATGCAGTCACGATGCCCATAAACGACTCGGCGTCGAGCGATGCGCCGCCAATGAGGCCGCCGTCGACGTTGGGCTTTGCAAAAAGGGCCTTGGCATTCGAGGGCTTGCAGCTGCCGCCATATAGTATGGTGGTGTCCTCTGCCACCTGCTCGCCATATTTCTCGGCGATGAGGCTGCGAATGAATGCGTGGATTTCCTCGGCCTGGTCGTCGGTGGCTGTCTTGCCTGTGCCGATAGCCCATACCGGCTCGTAAGCGAGAATGATGTTGGCAAACTCCTCTGCAGTCAGCCCGAATACCGATGCAAGCTGTGCTGCCACCACCTCGTTCTGCTTGTTGGCCTCGCGCTCCTCAAGCACCTCTCCGATGCAGAAGATCACCTTCAGGCCGTTCTCAAGCGCGAGCTTCACCTTCTCGGCGAGTATCTCCACCGTCTCGTGATAGTAGGCACGGCGCTCCGAGTGGCCAAGGATCACATAGTTGGCTCCGGTCGATGCCACCATGGCTGCCGACACCTCGCCCGTGTAGGCGCCCTTCACCTTGTCGGCGCAGTTCTCAGCGCTCAGGCCGAGCTTCTCGCTGTCGATCACTGCCTTCACTGCTGTGAGGTGTGTGAAAGGAACACCTATCACCACGTCGCACTTGGGTGTTACGCCCTTGAGGGCCTCGTTCACTTCGCTTGCCAGCTTCACGCCTTCGGGCACTGTAGTGTTCATCTTCCAGTTGCCTGCTACAATGTTCTTTCTCATATTCAAAAAAATAATTCGGTTATTGTTTGTTCGTTATGTGAAATTTTATTCTTGAATTTTCGTTTTGCAAATTTACGCTTTTATTTTCTTATTTGAGTAGCTTTCACTGCTTTTTTTCTATAATTTATTGCACTTTCTCATCTTCTTCCCGCTTTTGCACCACCTCGGCTGGCTTCTTGCTTTTGAATATGCGCTTCCAGCTGAACAGCACAAGCAGGTGGGTGCGGTTGAGCACAAGCAGCACGGCCATCAGCACAAGATAGCCCACCGTGAGCACCTTGAGCCACCGGCTGCTGTCGAAGTCCGACCCTATGCCCTCCAGGTCGCGCTCGCGGGCGATGTAGTCCATCGACACCGACTGCAAGGTGCGCTTCCACACCACGCGGCCATCGCGCAGATACACCACTGCCGGATTGCCTCGCGCTATCATCTGCAGCGTGCTGCCGTCGATTGAGTAGAGCGGATAGGAGGCCATCGAGAGGTCGTTCCACTCGGCCACCTCGGCCGCAGTGCCCGAGGTGAGGCCCACCACGTCGATGCCGCGCGCCCGGGCATAGTCGTGCAGCTCGTTGATGAGGTAGGTGTAGGCTATGCTCACGTCCTTCAGGTCGGGGAAGAGAAGAAGTATCTGCTCGCCGTGGCGCAGCAGCACACTGTCGGCCGGCTGCCCATCCATGGTGGTGATTGTCACAGCATCGGCCGCGTCGTTTATCTTCACGCCGCGTCGCTCGCGCCGGTCAACGAATGTCCAGGTGTCGTCGGGCACGCTGTCGATGGTGAATGCGGCTCGCTCGCCGTTTTTCTCATATATGAAGTCAAATTCCGGCTCTTCCTGTGGCTCATAGCGGCTCACAAGCTCCGCGCCCTCGGGATAGGGGCGGAAGTCGATGAGCGGCTGTATGTAGTAGCCTATGAAGGCTATCACCAGCCCATAGGCTATGGTGAGCGTGGCCACTATCCATTGCACCGCGAAGCCATACACGTTCTTCACCCAGCGGTTGTAGGCACACAGGTAGAGTATACCCGGCGTGAGCGCAAGGTTCTTGGCAAAGGTGCCCCAGTTGCTCATGGGCACCGCGTCGCCAAAGCAGCCGCAGCCGGTCACGGCATCGGTCACTGCCATGTAGCCGGTGAGCGGCAGCAGCGCCACCATGGCAAGCAGCATCATCACCGGCGTGAACCGCCGGTAGATGCCAAGCAGCATGAATGTGCCAAGCATCATCTCCACCGTTGCCACCGCCACCGCCAGGAACAGAAGCGACCACTCCATGCCTTGCAGCCCCAGGACGGCCATATACTCGCCAAACTTCAGCACGCTGCCCCATGGGTCGATGGCCTTCACGAAGCCCGAGAAGGCAAACACTCCGCCCACCACCAGCCTCAGCAGCAGCACGGCAGTAACTCCCCACGCTCCGCCGAAGAGGCGCGTCTGAGGCACGGCCACGGGCCTCGACTTATGCTCCCGCAGAGTGTCGTCCACGGGTATTGGGTCAGCAGTCTTCGCCATATTCCAGCTTTATGAGCGCAAACAGCGAATAATTTATCATATCCTTATAGTTGGCGTCAATGCCCTCCGAAACCAGTGTGGCCCCACCAAGGTTCTCTATCTGCTTCGTGCGCTGTATCTTGGTGAGGATAAGGTCGGTGTAGGACGAGATGCGCATGTCGCGCCACGCCTCGCCATAGTCGGCATTCTTCGCCAGCATCAGCTCCTTGGTGGCAGAGATGTGGCGGTCGTAGAGCGAAAGAGCCTCCTCGGCTGTGATATCCACCGTGTCGCTGAAACCGCGCTCAAGCTGTATCAGCCCTATCACACCATAGTTCACTATTCCTATAAACTCCGGATAAATCCCCTCGCCCACCTTCGACTCCTTTGTGATTTCGAGCGTGCGTATGCGCTTGGCCTTGATAAAAATCTGGTCGGTAATCGACGCGGGACGCATAATGCGCCACGAAGCCCCATAGTCGTGAAGTTTCTTCACAAAGAGATCGCGGCATATTCCCATCACTTTCTCAAATTGCTCCTTAGTGTCAGCCATATCTTTCAGTGTTAAAAAAAATCTTCCCCTGCCCAAGCCATTGCAGCAACCACTCCCCGGCCACAGCAGCATCCATCACCCCCGGCCACAGCCACCACAGCAGCCATCTCCCCGGCATCCATAGCAGCATCACCTCGTCCCCGCCAAAATGCAAAAAAGGGAAACTCATTAAAGCTTCCCTTTTCTGTTGGTAGCGACTACGGGAATCGAACCCGTGTTCCATGCGTGAGAGGCATGTGTCCTAGCCGCTAG
>CAMGFF010000216.1 GCA_946055125.1 uncultured Prevotellaceae bacterium
GTGAGCGGCACCATGCTGGTTCTCACACCGCGCGAGGGTAGCACTAAGGTGGCTCGCGGCGAGGCTGTGCTCGTGAAGACGAGCTACAACACTTTCACAGCCTCTCCGCTCGGCGAAAACACGCTCACTCCTGCCGAATATGGCACCACTACCCTGCTCCTTGCCACACCAAGCGAGGCTCAGACCATATCGTGCTCAGCAGACGAAGCCAGGCTCTACCGCCTCAACTACAGCGATGCGACAGCCATGACCGGACTCGGATTCCATTGGGGCAACGCAGATGGAACGCAAGTGAACGCCAAGCCGCGCAAAGGCTATCTCAAGGTTCCGGCAAATCAGGCAGCCCAAATCAAGGGCTTCCTCATCGCCTCGCTGCCCACACACGTGGATGGAATAGATGCCGAGATGCAGAGCACCGACGGACCTATCTACGACCTCAGCGGACGATGCGTGGTGAATCCCACAAGCGGAATCTATCTACAGAACAACAAGAAAATAATCGTAAAATAAGTATCAGCAACAAAAACATCATTAGCGATGAATAAGGTGCATATCGCTTCCTAAATGGAGGTCATGGAGAACTGCCTGAACTGACTTCTCATGAACAGTGTACTCAGCCCCAAAAGCCCCAACAACGGCGCGGTATGCTAATAATCGCTTCTGGAATATGCAGAATTCCCACGGCACAGATGCCACAACCGCATCTGTGCCTTTTTCTGTGCTGCCTAAAGCCGGCACATGGCCGGCCAGAAGTTTTTAGGGGCATCTGCATGGCTATTGATGATTTTTTACCCTTTATTGATGCTCCGTTTTAGGAAATTTTGTTAAATTTGCACCCATATTTAGCAGTTTATTGCTGACACTTCAATAATAGGACGCTGATGGATAGCATTTTTGAAATTCTTATGGACCTGCCCCTCTTCCAGGGTGTGAGCCGCGAAAAGCTCGCGGAGCTGATTGAGAAGACTCCTTTCCACTTCCTCAAGTTTACCGATGGGCAGACGATTGCCTCGGCGGGCGACACCTGCACCCACATTCGGTTCATAATCTCAGGAAAGGCCGTGGTGGAAACTCCGGCTCAGTCGCTGCGCGTCTCTGTGAGCGAAACGCTCACTGCTCCTGCCGTGATTGGACCGGAATACCTCTTTGGGCTCAACACCAGCTATCCTTTCAGTGTCACCGCCAAGGGCACATGCGGAGTGCTGCAAATCACCAAGGCCGACTATGTGAATATCCTTAACAGCGACAGGGTGTTTCTCTTCAATGTGCTCAACATTCTCTCGCGCAATGCCCAGCATGGCACTGCCAACTTGCTTGCCGTTTCGTCGGGCTCTGTGGCAGAGCGACTTGCCTTTGTGGTGCTCTCACTCACCCACCATGGCGCTACCGACATTCGCATCAACTACAAGCAGAGGGACCTTTGCGCCCTCATCAGCACCCAGCGCACCACACTTGTGAGTGCCGTTGCCAAGATGCAAGAAGAGGGCATACTCACCCTCACCCCCAGCGAAATCATAATCCCCGACCGTCGCTGCCTGCTCTCCATCCTCCACACCACCGACTGATTCCCGCCACCAGTCCCAAGTCCCCGAAACACTCCTAACTAATAACTAATCACTCCTCACTCCTAACTAACTGAATTAGTCTTCCCAGAAGTCGCCGGCGTTGTAGAGCTTAGTGATATCCTCCTCATTGGGCTGCCATGTGCGCACCTTAATCATAGGAGCCTCCGGGTCCTTCATATCCACAATAAGGAAGAGGAAGCCCTTGTCGGAATACGACGAGCTGCGGTATTCCTGCCCAATCTGAATGGCAAACATATTCTCTTTCGCATATTTCTCAAGCCACTGAATGTCGTTGTGCGTGAAGCGCAGGTTTATAAACTCATTGGCATCGAAAGTCTTGCGCAGGTTCTCAAGATACTGGTCTTTGGGGAGGCGGTTGTAGCGAATCACCTGCTTGCCGTGCTCGCTCATGCCCTTCTCGGGGTCGACAAACTGCTTTCGGCTCAGCACGCGGCCCACGATAATCACGGCATCGTCGGCAAAGATGTTGCGTATGTATACCGAGTCCTTCATGCAGTAGGCCGTCTTGTAGTTCTCCATAAACTCAAGCAGCATCTCTCGCATCGAGTCGTTCCAGCCCGGGGCGTCCTTCTCGAGAATGCCGTCCTGTGCCACCTGGCCCAGGCCGAAGGTCACGTTGTCGATTTTTGCGAGGCTGTCGAGTGTAAACACCACGTCCTCCACAAAGGTTTTCTTCACGCGCCCTTTGAATGTGAACGACATGCGCAGGCCGCGTACCACCACATATCCCTCCTGTGTCTTGAAGTAGCGCAGCTGGGGGCTTCCCACCACCTGCGCCTTTCCATAGCGCAGCAGGTTGTTGTAGCGCTTGAATCCCTCGGTGGTGAAGCACGTGTCGGCCGCCATGCTGTTTCGGCGAATGAAAGCATTGACCACCGTTTCCACCGTTGCGGCGCATGCTGCAAAGCTGGGGGTCTTGCTTTTGGTCTTGGCATCTACGTTTGCCACAGGCATCGAGGGCAGGGCAGGGGCGGTGTTCTTCACGGGAGCCACCACTTCCTTTTTCTTGCCCGAGTCGCGCACCTGCAGGTCGGCGTGTGCAAACGCCACCTCGGGCATAATGCTCAATGCGCCCATAAGCTCGGCGTCGCCCGAGTCGTCGGACATGCCCTTGTAGTTGATAGAGAGGTGATAGACATCGGTGGTGTAGCCCTTAGTCATTTCAATCATTCCGTGGCCGTCCTTTGCAACGCCTTCGCACTCGCTGCGGCCGTCGTTGTACTTGAACTCCAGGCTCGACACCGGTTTGCCCTGATAGGTGAATTTAAGCTCTACGCGAGTGTCCTCGCGCCCTGCAAACTCCACATTCACCTTGTTCATGATGTCTTCAATGATTGCCTTCAGCGATACGTTGAGCATCACGCCATTGCCATCCGTCAAGTCACCGGGATTAGGCAGAGTGCGCAATAGTGCATAGGCTCGGTAGTAGTATTGCAGGGCCATGTCGAGGTTGAGGTTGTTGCGGAACACGCCGGCCGTCTTCACCATAGCGAGCACTTTTTTCTTGCGGGCCTCGAATGCCTTTTCCACCTCCGATTTGTGGATATACATGCGCACCATCAGGTTGGGGGCCTTGCCCTGTGCGTCCATGCGCGTGAGATTGGTGAGCGTGGTGCTGGAGTAGGTGTTCACCCGCATGCGCACCATGCTCTCGCGCTCGGTCTTCCCCTTGCTGGTTTTCTCGTCGTTGTTGAACTCAAACGATGTGGATACGTGCGACACAATCTGGTTGGTGATAAGCACTTTGGCATTCTCCTCGGCTTCGGCCTCGGTGGCGCCCCGCCCCTCGGCAAAATAGTATTCTCCCGATCCCGTCACGGTATCCCAATTGATGGCGCCGGCCTGCAGCACACCAAGCACAGCCACAAGCACCGCTAATACTCTATTAAATATCATATCAAAGACAATATGGTTTTACATGATTAAAATATTATGCCCATTAAAAAAGCACAAAAAATAGTTTTCGATAGCAAATTTACTACAATTCACTCACACTTGCAAATTTTTTGCCTCAATAAGCAAGGGTTTATCCGTAACATGAGCTGCAATGCCCTGGTAATGTGATGTGAGCATCCTAAATAGGCCGGCGTAGCCGAGGGGCGTGCCGGTGGCACGCAATTATGGTAAGGGGACAAAATGGGAAAATAACCACTTGCGTAGGGACGCACCCCAGGTGAGTCCGTCCACAGTCGCGTTTTATAATTGATTGATTTTTAGGTGGTAAAGTGGATGGAATTTTGTGTTTGCGTGATGCTTTTGGAGGGTGGATGAGAAAAAGGCTTCCGTGGTCTTGGTGAGAACTGGAAGCCTTTTTACAGGTATTATGGAAAAATATATATATTCCGGGATTATTTGTTCAGGGTAGCCTGTACTTGGTCGTTGGGAACCATCTCCTCTTTGAAGGTGTAGGCGCCGGTCTTGGGCGACTTCACCATTCTGATAACTTTGCTGTAGGTACGGCCCTCACCTTTTTGGAGTGTTGCAACTACTTTCTTTGCCATAGCTTATACTTATTTAATTTCTTTGTGTACAGTAACTTTCTTCAGGTAGGGGTTGTATTTCTTCAACTCCAGTCTCTCAGTAGTGTTTTTGCGGTTCTTTGTAGTGATATAACGCGACATTCCGGGAACACCACTTGCTTTTTGCTCGGTGCATTCGAGTATCACCTGTACTCTATTGCCTTTAGCTTTCTTTGCCATCTTTCAATTACTCTGCTGTTTTAATACATGTTAGATAACCCTTGCTTGCTGCCTGCTTGAGTGCTGCGTCCAGTCCAAGCTTGTTGATAGTGCGGAGACCCGAAGCCGAGATAGTGAGGCTGATCCACTGGTCCTGCTCTACCCAATAAAATTTCTTTGTGAACAAGTTAGCGAAGAATTTGCGCTTTGTTCTTCTTTTAGAGTGCGATACGTTGTTTCCTGTCATCGCCTTCTTGCCTGTAATCTGACAAACCTTTGACATGGCTGTATTCCAATTAGTTTTTTTGTTTCA
>CAMGFF010000217.1 GCA_946055125.1 uncultured Prevotellaceae bacterium
CCAGCTGCTCAAACGACGTAGTCTGCGGATTCCACCCAAGCTCGCGGCGAGCCTTCGACGGGTCGCCCCAGAGGTTCACCACATCAGTCGGGCGGTAGAAGTCGGGCGAAACCTCCACAAGCACCTTGCCCGTGGCCTTGTCTATTCCCTTCTCATTCTCTCCCTCGCCCTGCCACTCAAGCTCTATGCCCGCATAGTGGAACGCCAGCGTGGCAAACTCACGCACCGAGTGCTGCTCGCCAGTGGCTATCACAAAGTCCTCAGGCTTCTCATTCTGCAAGATAAGCCACATGCACTCCACATAGTCCTTGGCATAGCCCCAGTCGCGCAGCGACGACAGGTTGCCCAGCAGCAGCTTCTCCTGCTTGCCCTGAGCTATGCGCGCAGCAGCAAGCGTGATCTTGCGCGTCACAAACGTCTCACCGCGGCGCTCACTCTCATGGTTAAACAAGATACCCGAGCAGCAGAACATATTGTAGGCCTCGCGATACTCCTTCACAATCCAGTAGCCATAGAGCTTCGCCACAGCATAGGGCGAATAAGGATGGAACGGCGTGAGCTCATTCTGCGGAACCTCCTCCACCTTGCCATAAAGCTCCGACGTGGAAGCCTGATAGATGCGGCACGTCGCACCAAGGCCAAGCTGGCGCACAGCCTCAAGCACGCGAAGCACGCCGGTGGCATCCACATCGGCCGTAAACTCCGGAGAGTCGAAGCTCACCTGCACATGGCTCTGAGCAGCCAGGTTGTAAATCTCATCGGGGCGAACCTTCCCCACCACGCCCAGGATGCTCATCGAGTCGCCCAGGTCGGCATAGTGCAAGTGGAAACGCTCACGGCCCTCAAGGTGCGCTATGCGCTCACGAAAGTCGACCGACGAGCGGCGAATCGTGCCATGCACCTCATAACCCTTCTCAAGCCGCAACTCGGCCAGGAACGACCCGTCCTGCCCCGTAATCCCGGTAATCAACGCTTGCTTCATTTCTTCTTTATTTTTTTATAAAATATTTTTATCAATATAGCCCCTCATACTGCGCGGCGATGCGCCGCCATGTGTAGTGCTCCTCGGCCAGCCGGCGCATTTCGCTGCCGTCGAGCGATGGCTGCGAGAGCAGCGCGGTCATATCCTCCACTCCGCTGAAGTAGTAGGCGCGGCCAAAGGTGGTCTCACGGTTATACACCACATCGTAGGCTATGATGGGACGCCCAAAGAACATCGCCTCCACCAGCGATGGATTAGTGCCTCCCGCGCTGTGTCCATGCACATAAGCCCCGGCATTGCTGCGCAGGGTGTAGAGCACATCGAGGTCATATACGCTCTCAAGCATGTGAATGTTCTTCACCTGGTTGTAGCGCACGAGCAAATTCTCGCCGTAGGTGCTGTTCTTCCAGTTGCCTATGAACACCAGCTCCTTGCCGCTCTTGGCAAATGCCTCGAGTGTGACGTGGCAATTGTTCTCGGGCTCGATGCGGCACACGGTGATGGCATAGTCGTACCGCTTCACGCCATATTGCGCCAGAATTGCATCCTGACGCTCCTGTGGCACGCTGCGCATAGCGTGGTCGCCACCATAGGCTATCAGCTCCGACGGCTTGCCGTAGGTCTCGGTCACATAGTCCTGTATGCCCTTGTTGTCGGCTATCACCACATCGGCGAAGCGCACTGCCATGGCCTCGCTCGTGCGCAGGAACCACTTCGCGAAGCGTCCCCACTTGGCGCGACGGTGCTCAAGCCCGTCGATGTTCACTATTATCTTCTTGCGACACAATAGCCTGAATATGGGAAGGAACAGGCAGCCCGACACGCCAAGAATGAGCACCACATCGTAGTCCTTCACGCAACGCAGCATCGACAGTATGTCGTAGGGCGTGCTCTGCGAGCCGTTGGCGTGAAACAGCGGCACATACTTGAGCCTTGCGCCCTTGTAGTGCTTCATGCGCTCCTCGTAGTCCTTGGCCGAGCAATATATCGTGTAGCTCACGTCGGGCGAACAGTTGTCGCCTATGATATTCTCCACCAGCGTTTCAAATCCTCCATATTTTGCCGGCACCCCTTGGATGCCTACTACCGCTATTCTCTTCATTGTCAATCCTTTATTGTCCACATTAATCCTGCCGCCTCACAATGGGCGGCTCTCATTGATTCTCTCTATTTGTCATCACAGCTCGGCGGCGATGCCATCGACCATCGCGCCTGCGCTGTAGCCCGCCGAAGCGCTGAGGGCATTGGCGGCGAGGGCGGCATAGGTGGCACGGTCGGTGAGCATACTGTCGATGCGGCGCTCTATGGCATCGAGCTCGGCCACATCTATTTTGTAGCCCTCCACACCGTCGGTCACCATCTCGGCAATTCCGCCCACAGTGGGCACTATCACCGGTAGCCCCGCGCTCATCGCCTCAAGAGCCGTGAGCCCGAATGTTTCCACAATGTCACGCTTGTTCGACAGGTTGAGCACCACCGACGCCCGGTTGTAGAATGGCGCGACATCGCTCTGCCGTGGATACACCGTAAGATTCTCAGGCACGGCCACATGTTGCTCGGCAATGAACCGGGTGAGGTTCTCCTCGGTGTCGTTCACCACAAGTTCAAATTTGTATTTTGGCAGCCGCTGCGAAAGCTCAATAAACTCCTTTGTCCCTTTATACTCCTTCAGTGAGCCGAGCATAAGCACCGTCTTGCGGCCGAAGGCTGCCTCGGGGTCGGGCTTCAGGCGGCTCACGAAGTCGGCGGTGAGGGCATTGGGCACCACCGTCACTTTGTCCTGTCGCTTGAGGAACGATCCCTGGTAGCCCGACACGCACACTATGCGGTGCGCCAGCCGCTGCATCACAGCCGCCAGCGTGGAATAGAACGCGCCTTTCACAAAGGCGTTCTCATGATAGTGATACACCACGCGCTTGCCCATTAGCCGTCCGGCAAGGGCGGGCCCTGCCGGCAGCAGGGTGTTGATGTAGAACGTGGTGTTGCGGCTCAGGAGCCAGCGGAATGCAAGCACAAAGGTGTAGAGCTGCACGGCGCAATAGCGCAGCATGGTCACTGCGGCGCGGTTTGAGAAATGATAGCTGTAGCCGTGCATGCGCAGGTTGGGATAGCTGCGCAACTCATCGAGCACTCCGCCGCGCGAAGTCACCAGGTCGATGGTGTAGCCGCGCTTCAGCAGCCCCTCAAGCACCACGCGCAGCACCTTGGGGCTGCCGCTGTAGTCATTGAAGAGATGAAAGCAAACTATGTGTTTCATTCGTCGGTTTTTTGCTTTGATGTGTGTGTGTGGAATGTGCCTCACCGCAGATAGTGGGCAAGCAACTCGCCCCACAGGGCGAAGGATGCAGCCATCGATTCGCTCACACGGCCTCGCTCGCGCATGGTGAAGCGTGCCACCACGTCGGCAAGATAGAGCACATAGCCGGTGGCTCCTATGCTGTCAATTTCCTCGATTATCTGCCCGGCGGTGAGGTGCCGCTCAAAGATTGCCGTCTGCGTGGCAAAGTGGTAGCGGTCGAGCCCCGGCGGATAGGTGAGGCGCGAATACTCCCAGTCGAACACAAACAGCCGTCCCTGCTCCTCCACCATGTTCCATGGAGTGAAGTCGGCATGATAGGCCGAAAATTCCACCTCTTTGCCGCTCCAGCGAGCCTCGATGGCAGCAAGCATACGCTCCACCAGAGAGCGGTCGATAGTCGTGGGAAGCCAGTGCAGATGCCCGGCCAGCTCGTGCATGGTGTGGCAATAGTCGGTGTCCTCGTAGGGCAGTCGCCGGCGCGTGCGGCTGTGCAGGGTGGCGAGGAACTCGTCGTGGAGCGGAGTCCAGCCATGCAGCACGCGCGAGTGCGGTGTCTTCTCGGTACTCTGCACAAATGTGTGAAGCCCGTCGGTGGTGTCGCCGCAGTAGAGGCACCTCGGTATGCCTTTCACTCCCAGTGCCTCAAGGCTGCTCAGCACCTTGCTCTCACCGGCAAACAGACCGGCAATCTCCTCCGATTGCGTGGTCTTGCAGTAGGCAAGGATGCGGTCGCGATCGAAAAGCTGAATGGTGGTCTTTTGGTGTACGCTCGGTGTGCCTTTGAATATCGAATACTCCGGCTCATCCACCCCAAGCACGCGGCGAAGCAGTTCGGCAAGCGGCCCGGGCAGCCTCTCGGCGGTGACTGTGGCTCCCGCCACGCGGCGCACTATGCCTATGCGGTGAAGCAGCGGAAAGAATTGCTTCAGCAGCTTCCCCTTGGGCCCGCCGGGCTGATATAGCTCCATGGCGGTGCGCAGGTGCCGCGCGGGCATTATCCACACCTTGCCGTCGGCATTGCGCAACTCATAATAAACGGCCATATTCTAATTTTTTGTTAGCTACTTCTGTGATGCTATTTGCCGGTGATGCCGCGCTGCCGCAGCAAGGCGGCAATCTCCTCGCCGCGCTGTGCCCACAGGAATCCCTTCCCGGCACGGTGTGCCTCCTCGCCCATGCGGTGGCGCAATGGCGCGTCGAGCATGGCTGTGATGCCGCGGGCAAGGTCGTCGATTGCCTGACGGCGGCTGTGGGCATCGATTAGCAT
>CAMGFF010000218.1 GCA_946055125.1 uncultured Prevotellaceae bacterium
CACGGTGGCGGCGATGGTGCTCGATGCCTGCACGCTCCACACGCCGTAGCCGCCGGCCACGTTGGAGGGCAACTGGGTGTAGCCACTCACGAAGCGGTTGTCGCCAAAGAGAGCGTTGTTGTTGAAGGCGTTCCAGAAGTCGTAGATTTCCTTGGGCACGCGGCACAGTTTCACGGCAATCTGCTCGCCCTCAATGAAGCAGGAGGTGAGTTCCTCGGGGTGTTCGGTGTAGAGCTCGTCGATGTCGCTCTCGGCGCGATACACCTGCATGCGGAAGTGCGTCTGTGGCGACTGTGCCACGAAGGCGCCGAGCATGCTTGGCCTGAAGGCGGTGCCGTGGGTGATTGACCGCGTCTGTATCACATAGTATGCCGGCACGTCGGCTGCGGTGGTGAAGTGGAGGAAGGTGGCGCAGAGCGAATCGGAGTGTGCGATGGGGGCAAACTCTATGCTGTCGATTGGCGTGGGGCTGAGCATTGTGGCTGTGGAGCTTACGCTCAGGTTCTTGTATTCGGCGGTGATGGTGTAGCGCTTGCCCGGCTGGCCCCACATCTCGTAGGTGCGGTACACGAATGGGGGAAACTCGTTGTAGTCGGGGGCGCCGGTGAGGATTATCGTGGTGTCGCCGTCGCTCACGGTCACTTTTCCCCAGCGTATGAAGCTGTCGGTGATGGGCTGCTCGTGCTTTGTGGGGATTACTGAGGTGGTGATGTGCACGCGGGGGTAGCCTCCTGAGTCGAGGTAGCCTTCCACCACCATCAGTGCCGGCGATGGCGCGTCGGTAATGCTGTCGTTGCATGAGGTGAGCGGTGCGGCAATGGCGAGGGCGAGTGTTGATATGAGCTTAGAATGATATTGCATAACTTAGCGAGGGCAAGAAGTGGTAAAGCGATTTGGGACTCTTTAAGTGATAGTTGCCTGTGGTTGGATTGATTACAAACGTCTGCATCTCCACGTTACGCTTCCCATAGGCGTTGAAGAGGGTGAATGAGAGCTGGTGCTGCAGGGGGTGGTGGCTGCATGGTGTGGAGGTGGTGAAGTGGTAGATGAGCGAGAGGTCGAGGCGGTGATATGTGGGCAGGTGGGCGCAGTTGCGCTCGCCGTGCTCCGTCATCACCTTGTCGGCTATGATGTAGATTTGGGTGATGGGGGTGATGCGCCGCCCCGAGGCGATGTGCCACGATGCTGAGCCGTGGAGCCGACGGGAGAGCTTGTAGCGGCCGAAGATGGTGAATGAGTGGCCGGGGTCGAGCGATGATGGGTT
The DNA here is from genome assembly GCA_946055125.1 of uncultured Prevotellaceae bacterium. GTDB lineage: Bacteria > Bacteroidota > Bacteroidia > Bacteroidales > Muribaculaceae > CALZFJ01. The sequence goes on from CAMGFF010000218.1 coordinate 1,265, forward strand.
CATCTTGTGCGAGAGCGTGGGGAAGCGCAGCCTCGACACGCCGAAGGCGTAGCTTGCCCACCCCGAGAGGCGATTGCTCTCATGTGAGAGCATGGCGCCTAAGCCCCAGGCATAGCCTTTGCCGGTGATGATATGGTCGGTGGCCCGGTAGTCGCTTGTGATGAGCGACAGCAGGTCGCCTGAGTATTCGTGGGCATTGGTGAGCAAGCGGGCATAGGCGTGTGCCGAGAGCCTGAAGCGGCCCAGTCTGCCCTGTGGCAGTGGGCGCACCCACTGTGCCGTGGCGCTCCATGCCTTCTGTGGCTTGATGGCGCTGGTTGAGGGTATCCAGAAGTTGGATGTCATGCCAATTTCCGATAGTCCCACCTGGTGCAGGTACTGAACCGCCCGGCCAAGGGCGAGGGTGAGGAAGTTCTCGTTGCGCGAAATGCTCAGTGTGGCGCCGGGCTGGGCGTCGATGGTGTGGTAGCTGCCCTGGCGGTAGGCTGCCACCTTGCACCAAGGTGAGAGGCTGAGAGCCTCGCTGAGCCTTATCTCGCACTCGGCGGCGAGCGACAGGTGGAGCGAGCTAAAGGTGAGGTGAGATTGGGCCGAGGTGGTGTTGCTGTCGTAGCCTCTCACGAGAACATTCTGTGGCGCGGAGTGGGTGTAACCGGCCTCGTAGGAGAATAGCCACTTGGTATTGCGGCGCAGGGTGAGGAGTCCGCCGGAGCCTGCTTGGGTGATTGTGGAGGGCATGCTCATTCCAAATTCGATAATGCCAAGCTCGAGGCGGCTGCTGAACGTCGACACGAAGGCACACTGCTGCCACTGCCACGAGGGGGCGGTGTGAGCCCATTGCAGCGAGGCAAGGCGGTTGTTCCAGCGCAGCGACACGTCCATGTCGGTAACAAGCTCGTCATATTCCAGGTGGTCGCGGTTCTCAAAGAGGTTGAGCTGCAGGCAGTCGGAGGCACCGGGGGTGTAGGTGGCGGTTACGTTGAGGTCGTGAAATCGGTATCTTGTGGCTGATTCGTCGTTCTTTAGCAGCTTTGAATAGAGCATGTTGAAATAGGAGAGGCGGCTCGATACACGCACCGAGAGCCGCTTGCTCACAGGCAGCCTGAGCGAGATGCCTGAGTTGATGAGGCCCGCGCTCACTGTGCCGGTGGGCACGGTGTCGGGGTGGGTGAGGGGCACGCCAAAATCCACCATTGCGCCTATACGGCTGGTGCCGGCCGCGCCGCCGCAGTTGCGGTGGAGCCGCGTGGTGGTGAAGTGGCGCGAGTTGAAGGTGGAGAAGATGCCGCCGAAGTGATAAGGGAAAAACACCGGTGCGCCGCCAATGCGGCACACGCTGTGAGAGAAGTCGGTTCCGTCGACCGAGATCCCCGAGGAGTAGTCGCTATTGCCCTCTATGCCTGGCATCATTTTGAGGTGGCGCATCACATCGTCCTCGCCAAATGCCTGAATCATTCCGGCAACGCGCCCCAGGGCGATCTCAATGCTGCCGTTGGAGCGCACGCGGGTGCCGGTGCCGGAGTCGCCGTTCACGGTGAGCTCTTGCAGCTGCAGGTGGGTGGCTGTGGTGTCGGGCTGTAGGGTGCAAGGGGCCGCCAGTGCGGATAGGCACGAAATAGCATAGACTGCCAGAGAAGCTGGCAGCCTATGCCGGTATGTGTTGCTATGCACTGATGTTATTTCCAAAGAGCCTCGTAGGAGTCAAGAAGGTTCTCAAAGAGGCTTTCTACGCTGCCAAACTTGCCATTGCCGAAGTAGTCTTCGAAAGCATAGGAGGTGCCATCGTTGAACAGGAGAATAGGCTCCACTCCCCACCATTTCTCATCGCTCCACGACGACTCCCAGCTGAGGTAGCACTGCCACTCCACAGAGCCGCGTGCGTTGCTTGAGCCGTTGAAGTAGAACTTGCAGGGCAGCTTATCATTGAGCAGCTTGGCTGCATCGATAGCTCCTTGCTTGTCGGTGTCGTCGTAGTCGAGTGCATCGACAACGTTGCGGAACTGCGAGATTGAGCCTTTCACCTGCACGCGGCCAAGCACGTCGGCAGTGGCGTTGGCGTTGGTAAAGAGGTCGAAGAGCCCATCCTCGTCCTCATTCTCAATGAGCGACTGGATATAGTCTTGCTTGCACAGGTTCTGGCCATTTATTTCGGCCACTCCGGTGGTAATCACTTCGCCATTAACGGCGAGCTTGGTTGTCGATTTCACGGTGGTGTTGGTGGCGGCAAGCTCGGCGCTCACCTTGAGGTTGGCAGCCTCGGTGACGGTGGTGACATTGAGCTTGGAGTTCTTCACATAGTTGGTTTCAACAGTGGCTGTGAGCATTGTGGTTGAGCCTTGCTTCACCTCGATGCTGATAGTCTTGGGCACTTCGGCCTTGTAGGTGTCGCCATCGATGGTGATGTTGCCCGTCCAGGTCTCACTTGAAGCCTTGGCAGTGATTGAGCACTCCTTGCCCGAGCGGTCGGTGAACCGGAACACGATGTCGCTTGAGTTGCTGTCGCGCAACCAGCTGTATGTTCCGGGCTTGTAGATGCCGGTGTAGTTTGAGAAAGCGTAGTAGTAGGACTCATAGGAGCGGGAGAGGCCGGCAAAGTCGTTGCTCGAGAGCGTGCGGGCAAGCGACTGCATCATTGAGGCTGCCGGGGCCATTGAGAACTCACCGGGCATATCAAGGTCGCCATAGTCGTTCACAAAGTCGTTGGCCATCTTTATCACAGCCTGCTGGTCGGCAGCTTTGAATTTGTTGAGGAACATTGTGGCTGTTTCCTCGAAGAACTCCTTGGGGTCGATGTCGGGGTTGTCGCCACCATTTCCGCCATTTTCACCATTTCCCGGTTCATCATCGCCGCCACAGCTGGCAAAGCTCATCATCATTGCTGCAATGATGAAATAGCTAAGGGCTTTAACTGAAAATCTCATAATAGAATATCACTAAATTTAGCGCCCAATCGACTCTCCTTGATTGGGCAAATGTTTTTTTATTATTGAAAATGCGCGGGAGTCATTGCAAGCCACTGAGAATATAGCACATTATTACACTCCTATTACAGTACCAACGCAACCGCATTTTTCACACAAAATTCCGGTCATTGCCGATTCAGGTTGCAAAATTACAACTCTTAGCACTTTGTTCCAAGTGAAAAACAAAAAAATCTCGCCCTGTGTTGCAAAAAGTGCCACAAAAAGTGCATAGGGTGTGTCAAAATGGGAAACAATCACTTGTGTCATCGCCTGATTGTGAGGCGGTAACGCGGACGCACCGGGGT
>CAMGFF010000219.1 GCA_946055125.1 uncultured Prevotellaceae bacterium
CAATAATGCGGCAAGCCGCATCGACATATTCATGCCTGATGTGGCTTGCCGGAGAAATTATCGCAATCTTGTCGCCCTTTTGAAGCGATGATGGATATATCATTTCCTTGGATATTTTTGGTGAAAAAAATCATAATTGCCGTGATTGCCGGCAGGAAGCCTATCACTTCACCTGGCAACCGGGTTTCACCTCGCCCTGCGGGCCAATAACCACGAGGCTGCCGTCGGCATTCTCGGCGCTGAGAATCATGCCCTGCGACTCCACGCCCTTGAGCTTGCGGGGCGGGAAGTTGGCGATGAAGCACACCTCCTTGCCCACGAGGTCGTCGGGGGCGTAGAATTTGGCGATACCGCTCACTATTGTGCGCCCGCCCATGCCGTCGTCGATACGGAACTGGAGCAGCTTGTCGGCCTTAGGCACGCGCTTGCACTCCAGCACCTTTCCCACGCGAATGTCGAGCTTCAGGAAGTCGTCGAAAGCCACGTCGGCGGCCACGGGGGCCGGGGTGAAGTTCTTCACGATGTTCTCCTGCTTTATGCGCTCGAGCTTCGCCATCTGTGCCTCAACCACCGAGTCGTCCATCTTCTCGAAGAGCAGCTGAGGCTCACCGATGCGGCTGCCGGCAGCGAGAATGTCGGTGGAGCCGAGGCGGCTCCAGTCGGCTGTGGCAAGATTGAGCATATTGCGTAGCTTTTGGGCTGAGAAAGGCAGGAACGGCTCAAAGGCAATTGCGAGGTTGGCGGTGATTTGCAGAGCCACATTCATGATAGTTGCCACGCGGTCCATGTCGGTCTTGGCGAGCTTCCAAGGCTCGGTGTCGGCGAGATACTTGTTGCCGATGCGTGCGAGGTTCATGGCATCCTTCAGAGCCTCGCGGAAGTGGAACTCCTCGATGTTGGCATTGAGCGAATCCCTCACACCGCTGAACTCCTCGATGGTGGCGCGGTCGTAGTCGGTGAGCTCGCCGGCGGCGGGAACCACGCCGTCGAAGTATTTGTGTGTGAGCACGAGCGAGCGGTTCACGAAGTTGCCGAGGATTGCCACCAGCTCATTGTTGTTGCGGGCCTGGAAGTCGCGCCAGGTGAAGTCGTTGTCCCTGGTCTCGGGAGCATTGGCAGTGAGCACATATCGTAGCACGTCCTGTTTTCCGGGGAACTCCACGAGGTATTCGTGGAGCCACACGGCCCAGTTGCGCGAGGTGGAAATCTTGTCGCCCTCAAGGTTGAGGAACTCATTGGCGGGCACATTGTCGGGCATGATGTAGCCACCGTGAGCCTTCATCATGGTGGGGAAGATGAGGCAGTGGAACACGATGTTGTCCTTGCCGATGAAGTGAATGAGGCGGGTGTCGTCGTTCTTCCACCACTTCTCCCACGGGCCCCACTTCGCGGGGTTGGCGTCGCACAGCTCCTTGGTGTTGCTGATGTAGCCAATGGGAGCGTCGAACCACACATATAGCACCTTTCCCTCGGCGCCCTCCACGGGCACGGGGATTCCCCAGTCGAGGTCGCGCGTCATGGCGCGGGGCTGGAGGTCCATGTCGAGCCACGACTTGCACTGGCCATACACATTGGTGCGCCACTCCTTGTGGTCGTCGAGAATCCACTGCTTGAGCCACTCCTGATACTTGTTGAGGGGCAGATACCAGTTCTTTGTGGATTTCTTCACCAGGCCGTGGCCGGGGTTGTTGCGGTTGGTGGGGTTGATAAGCTCCTCGGGCGAGAGCGTGGCTCCGCACTTCTCACACTGGTCGCCATAGGCACCCTCGGCACCGCAGCGCGGGCAGGTGCCCATTATGTTGCGGTCGGTGAGGAACTCGCCGGTGACCTCGTCGCAGAATTGCTCCTCGGTCTTCTCCTCGAGCACGCCCTTGTCGTAGAGGGTGCGGAAAAAGTCGGAGGCAAACTTATGGTGAATGTCGGAAGTGGTGCGGCTGTAGATGTCGAACGAGATACCAAACTCCTCGAAGGAGCTTTTTATCATCTCGTGGTAGCGATCCACCACCTGCTGCACCGTGATACCCTCCTGGCGGGCGCGAATGGTGACAGGCACGCCGTGCTCATCGCTTCCGCCGATGAACACCACATCACGGTTGTTGAGGCGCAGATAGCGCACATAAATATCGGCAGGCACATACACGCCGGCAAGGTGTCCGATGTGCACACCACCGTTGGCGTAGGGAAGAGCCGCCGTCACAGTAGTACGGGCAAATTTCTTTTCCATTATCGTCATGAAATATCTTTTTTGAGTGGAGAAACCGGGAAAAACACACTTCCCACGTCCTCTCTCGATTATTGAATGTGCAAAATTACATATTTTTTGTGCAATAAGCGTGCTGTGGGCGCATTTTTATTCTCTTGCCATACCACACGGGGCTACTTCTTGAGCTGCTCCACGGGCTGCCACAGGTAGAGCTTGTCGCTGGGGCGTATTTTCTCGGCCACTTTAATAGAGAACCGCTCGCCCTTCACGGTCTTCTCCACCGGCTTGAGGTCGACACGAATCTCATCGAGGGTGAGAGGAATTGCACCGGTAGTGGGGCCGGTGATGATAACCTCATCGCCCACGTGCAGCTCGCCGGCCTCCATGAGGAACTCGGCCACGCCGATATTGGAGAAATAGCGCTGCCCCTTGGCGGCATACACCTTCACGCGCGTTGCCGAGGAGCCATACTTCGACGTCCACTCGCCCAGGCGCTGGCCCAGGTAGTAGCCATTCCAGAAGCCACGGTTGAAGATGCGGGCGAGCCGCTCGTCCCACTCGGCCACGCGCTCGTCGGAGAAAGAGCCGTCGAGGCACGCCGTGATGGCCTCATTGTAGCAGCTCACGGCAGTGCGCACATATTCGGGGCCTCGGGCGCGGCCTTCAATCTTGAACACGCGCACCCCTGCATCGATCATCTTGTTCATGAAATGGATAGTCTTGAGGTCCTTGGGCGACATGATATACTGGTTCTCGATGTCGAGCTCATCGCCCGTCTCGCGGTCGCGCACGGTGTAGCTACGGCGGCAAATCTGGCGGCATGCGCCACGGTTGGCCGAGGCGCCGGTCTCGTGGAGGCTGAGGTAGCACTTCCCCGACACCGCCATGCACAGAGCGCCGTGGCAGAACATCTCGATGCGCACCAGCTCGCCATGCGGGCCGCGAATGTCGTCGCGCACAATGGTGTCGTGAATGTGCCTCACCTGCTCCAGGTCGACCTCACGGGCAAGCACCATCACATCGGCAAATTGCGAGTAGAAGCGCACGGCCTCGCCATTCGACACATTCACCTGCGTGCTGATGTGCACCTCCACGCCAATCTGCCGGGCATAGAGAATCGTGGCCATGTCGGCGGCGATGATAGCGCTCACACGCGCCTCCTTGGCGGCATCCACAATGCTGTGCATTAGCTCCAGGTCGTTGTCGAAAACCACGGTGTTCACCGTGAGGTAGCTCTTCATCCCATTCTCGTGGCAATACTCGGCTATTCGGCGCATGTCGTCGATAGTGAAATTGTTGGCCGACTTGGCGCGCATATTCAGCCCCTCGATGCCGAAGTAGATGGCATCGGCGCCGCCCTGCACGGCAGCCACCAGCGACTCCCACGATCCCACCGGGGCCATTATCTCAAAGTCCTTCCTTTCCATTTCTTGCAATAAAATTCATTTCATGCCACAAAATTACTGAAAATCCACCGAATTACCACAAAGGAGCACGAAAAAAGCAAAAGAAGGCGGTGAGGGGGCAGGAAACTGCCGCAATCGGTATTTTTTAGAGTGAAATTTCGGTTAGTAAATCGGCAGATATTAAATCCAGGAGGATAACTCAGAGAATTTTTATACGCCCAACACTACGGCCGGGTCGATATTCAACTTACGACACATTTCTCTCCCGGTTTTAAGTGATGGGTCGCCTTTCCCTGATATTATTTCACTTATTCGTGCAGCACTTATGCCAAGCAATTCGGCCAATTTTTTTTGGGTAAGTCCCATTTCATACATCCTCAACTTGAGAATTTCGGCCAGCGAGGGTGTGGAAATCGGGTAATGCTCCTGCTCATATTCCTCAACCAAATCAGATATAATATCGAGTTCTATGTAGTTCTTATCATCAGTTGGCGTAGTGTCATTGACGAGCGGAAGTAGCTCATCAATGCGCTGTAGCGCCACTCTATAAGCAGCCTCATTTTTTATTTGTGCCATGGCTATATGTTTTTGATATCGTTAATTTTATCATATTCAGCATGAGTGCCAACAAAGCGTATATATACGCGCTTTGGCGTGAATTGAATAACAACAACGAGCCTGAAATCATTGCCTTTAATGTTGAATACATAGTGCTGGTTGCCAACATTGTCAACACTGTTGAACGAGTTCTTTACATCAGCAAAACAAGTCCATTTTGCTTTCGATACTTTTGAGAACCAATCTTCCAATGCAACTTTAGAAGCTGGATTCT
>CAMGFF010000220.1 GCA_946055125.1 uncultured Prevotellaceae bacterium
GATGCCGCCTATCTTCTACAAAGATAGAGCAAAAAAACGAGGTGGGCAAGCCGAGCTGCAACAATCGCGCGAATAATGGCGAAAAACAGCCTCGCGCGGGGGAAAATTTGTTTATAGCGAGCTGAGAAGTGAAAAAATCGAGGTTTCCAGCACGCTATAAACAAAAAATCACTAAATTTGCAGCATCAAAACCGAGCTTTGCTAATTATAATTGACTTTATACCAGACGTATAAGCTCGGAACAAGACATATCCACTTATTCATGGCGGGCTGCCGACGACAGGGTGCTTGGCAAAGGCGCACAGATCGACATGGTTATCGACCGTGCCGACAATGTGTGCAATCTTTGTGAGATGAAATTCTCCACAAAGGCTTACGCCATAAGCAGAGCCGATGATGAGAGCCTGCGGCACAAGGCATGGCGATTTGCTGAGTCGCAGAAAACGCACAAAGCACTTCACCTCACCCTGGTGACTCCCTTTGGCGCCAGCGACAACATCTATCGCTTCAGCGTGGATAATGTGGTGACGGCCGACGACCTGTTCAGGGAGTGAGGGGGTAGCCCGGCGGCACCTTGCGCAAGTGGAGCAAGGTGCAAGTGCAAACATTGAAGAATCAAAAAAGAAAATCGTGGTTATTCTTTTTTGATTCTGCCTCATTTTTTGTAATTTTGTGGCAAATAATTTATAGGGACTGCTTGGCAGCCTTTTTTTAACTACTGCTTTATGGACAAAGAAAATAAGACTCCTCGCTCGGCTAATGCGCCGACTCACCCTTTCTGCCACGCACTGCCGCTGCAAATTCGCTTTAACGACATCGACACGCTGGGCCATGTGAACAACTCGGTGTATTTCCCCTTTTTCGACCTGGGCAAGGCTAATTACTTTAATGCCGTGCGCGGTGAGGTGATCGACTGGAAGAAGGCCGACATCGTGGTGGCGAATATCAACTGCGACTTCCTGGCTCCGGTGTATTTCCATGAGCGCATAGAGGTGCGCACGCAGGTGGACCGCATGGGCGACAAGAGTTTCCGCATGATTCAGGCTATCGTGAACGCCGACACTGAGGAGGTGAAGTGCCTCTGTGCCACTATCATGGTTGGATTTGACGTGGCCCGGGGCTGCGCCGCGCCTATCGCTGAGGAGTGGAAAGTGGCTCTTAATGCTTTTGAGGGGCGGGAGCTTTGAGCTGTGAGCTTGGGGCTTTGAGCTTTGGGGGTGTGAGCTTGGGGCGTTTATGAAATTTAACGGCTATGGGCGCGATTGTTGCCCAATGGCGTTGTTATCTTTGCAACACAAAACTAAAACTATACTGAAGTTATGAAAATTGGAGATAAAATTCCTGAGATTCTCGGCACTGCCGCCGATGGCACCGTGCTCCGCGCAAGCGACTTTGCGGGCCGCAAACTTGTGCTCTATTTCTACCCTAAGGACAACACTCCCGGCTGCACTGCCGAGGCTTGCAGCCTTAATGAGGGTCTGCCGGCTCTCGCCGAGGCTGGATATGCGGTGGTGGGCGTGAGCAAGGACTCGCAGGAGTCGCACCGCAAGTTTGCCGAGAAATATTCGCTGAAGTTTCCGCTGATTGCCGATACCGACCTTACGCTGAATGAGGCTTTCGGCGTATGGCAAAAGAAGAAGATGGCGGGCCGCGAATATATGGGCACGGTGCGCACCACTTTCCTTATCGATGAAACCGGCACTGTTGCCGACATCATCACCAAGGTGCAGACTAAGGATAGCGCGAAGCAAATACTGGATAATAGATATTAGAGAGTAGATATTAGATATTGGAGATTAGATAATATTAAAATAAATACTATAATTGATTATGGAAGAGAATACGATATTTGATGATGAGGGCATCACTCAGCCCGTCGCCGAGAAGCCTGCCAAGAAGGGGGCTAAGGCTGCCGCCGAGGCTCCGCAGAAGAAAGGCCCGGCTCCCGTGTCGGCCGAGAAGCTGAAGGCTCTGCAAGTGGCTATGGATAAGATTGACAAGGCCTACGGCCGTGGCTCTATCATGAAGCTCGGCGACGACAATGTGGAGGATATTGAGGTGATTCCCACCGGCTCCATTGGCCTCGACTTCGCCCTGGGCGTGGGTGGCTATCCGCGTGGCCGAATCATTGAGATTTATGGCCCGGAGTCGTCGGGAAAGACCACGCTGGCTATCCATGCTATTGCCGAGGCTCAGAAGCGTGGCGGAATTGCCGCTATCATCGACGCCGAGCACGCTTTCGACCGCTTCTATGCCGAGAAACTGGGCGTTGACGTGAATAATCTGTGGATTTCGCAGCCCGACAACGGCGAGCAGGCTCTGGAGATTGCCGACCAGCTTATCCGCTCCTCGGCTATCGACATCATAGTGATTGACTCGGTTGCAGCCCTCACCCCGAAGGCTGAGATTGAGGGCGACATGGGCGAGAGCAAGATGGGACTCCAGGCCCGACTTATGTCGCAGGCTCTGCGCAAGCTCACTGCCACCATTTCGAAGACCAACACCACCTGCATCTTTATCAACCAGCTTCGCGACAAGCTCGGCGTGATGTTTGGCTCACCCGAGACCACCACTGGCGGTAATGCCTTGAAGTTCTATGCCTCGGTGCGCATCGACATACGCCGCTTGGGCCAGATTAAGGACGGCGAGGACATACTCGGCAACATGACCCGCGTGAAAGTGGTGAAGAACAAGGTGGCGCCTCCATTCCGCAAGACGGAATTTGAGATTCTCTTTGGCGAGGGAATATCGAAGGTGGGCGAGATAGTGGACCTCGGCGTGCAGTATGGTATCATACGCAAGAGCGGAGCATGGTTCTCCTATGCCGAGACGCGCCTGGGCCAGGGTCGCGACGCTGCCAAGCGCATGATAGCCGACAACCCCGAGCTTGCCGAGGAGCTTGAGGCGAAAATCATGGCAGCAATGAAGGAGAAGGCCAACGCCTGACGTGCCACACATTCAGCTCCCGGGCTGAGAAAGAGTGCACACATAGAAACCGGGGATAACCACAAGCATGGTAATCCCCGGCTTCTATGTTATGTGTGGCAGTCGGGCTCAGCGTAGTGGGGAGTAGCGCACCATGGAGCGGGTGATGTGGGCCACGTCGGGGGCGCCACACATGCGCATGGTGTCCTCGAGCTCGCAGGCGAGGCGGTCGATGTAGCACTTCACGCCCTCCTCGGCTCCGCCAAAGGCGGCCACCACCATGGGGCGGCAGATGAGCACTGCATCGGCCCCGAGGGCAATTGCCTTGAAGATGTCCACGCCCGAGCGAATGCCGCCATCCACGAGCACCTTGCAGCGGCCTTTGGCCACCCGGGCAATCTCCTCGAGCACCTCGGCAGTGGCAGGGCACTCGTCGAGCACGCGGCCGCCGTGGTTCGACACCACAATGGCAGCGGCGCCGGCCTCAATAGCCTTCTCGGCACCCTGCACCGTCATAATTCCCTTAATGACAAACGGCTTGCCAATCTCCCTGATAATCTCGCGCAGCTCCTGCACCGTCTTGCTGCCGGCGGGCGGGTTGCTGTTGCGGAGGAAAGGCAGCCCGGCGGCATCCACGTCCATAGCGGCGGCAAAAGCGCCACTGCGGGCCACATGTGCAGCTTTTTGGCGAATGGTGGCGATGTCCCAGGGCTTAATGGTGGGGATTCCCACTCCGCCGGCAGCAGCAATGGCATCGCAGGCCCATGTCATCACCTCGGGCACCACGCCATCGCCTGTGAAGGCGGCAATTCCCGCCTCGGCGCAGGCACGCACCATAATCTCGTTATACTCGCGGTCGTCGTAACGCTCACCGCAGTGAATGTTGACCGCCCCCACCGGAGCGGCAAAGATGGGCAGTCTGAAGCGGCGGCCCAGCAGCTCCACGCTCATATCCACCGGCTGCAGGGGGCAGATGGTGTCCATATTCACGCGCCAGTGCCGCCACGCCTCATAGTTGCGAATGGCATTGTCGCCGGTGCCCTTCGCGCCCGGGCCGGGAATCATGTTGCGGCAGGCGCGGCCGTTACACACATCGCAGGCGCGGCACAGCTTTCCGCCCATCGCCTCACGCGCATTTCTGAGCAATTCCTTATATTCCATATCCTTATTTTTCTGCAAAAATAGTGCAAATCGAGAGCAGAATCAGCCAAGCTTGCTTGAGCTGTTATGCCGAGATGCAGCCTATTTTCTACAAAGATAGCAACAAACTTGCGAAAAACCGCCCTTCGTGTGCACTTATTTCCACTCACCGCACAATTTTCATATCCATCGCGGCACAAAAGCAGTGGCAGTGAGGATTAAGTAACAAATCACAACCGGCACAAAAGCAGTGACTGGTAGTGAGGCTCAAAAAGTGAAGATTTGCGTATTTTCGGACTTTTTCGCTCTAAAAATTTGCGTATTTTCGGACTTTTCGATA
>CAMGFF010000221.1 GCA_946055125.1 uncultured Prevotellaceae bacterium
CGATTTCGGATGCTTACGATGCACTTTCCTTTGTGGCAGGGGCGTGGTGTGCCTTTGGAGGGGGTGGCACTGACGTAATGGCAGTTTTTTTGGCTGATTTGGCAGTTGGCACAACTATTGCTCTTTCTCATGGCGAGCAAAGCTCCCCGGTGGGGCGAGGCTCAGAAAGAATTTTTTATAAACATTGATTAATAACAAAAAAAACAGATACAACTATGGGAAAGATTATTGGAATTGACTTAGGTACGACAAATTCGTGCGTTGCAGTTCTCGAAGGTAACGACCCCGTCGTAATTCCTAACAGCGAAGGACGCAACACCACTCCTTCAATTGTAGCATTCGTGGATGGCGGTGAGCGCAAGGTGGGTGAGCCCGCAAAGCGCCAGGCTATCACCAATCCTACCCGCACCGTGTTCTCTATCAAGCGTTTCATGGGCGAGAGCTACGACCAGGTTCAGAACGAAATTACCCGCGTGCCCTACAAGGTGGTGCGCAGCAGCAATAACCAGCCGCGCGTGAACATCGACGGCCGCGACTACACTCCGCAAGAGATTTCGGCCATGATTCTCCAGAAGATGAAGAAGACCGCCGAGGATTATCTTGGCCAGACTGTCACTGAGGCCGTTATCACCGTGCCGGCCTACTTCAACGACTCGCAGCGCCAGGCCACTAAGGAAGCCGGCGAGATTGCAGGCCTCACAGTGAAGCGTATTGTGAACGAGCCTACTGCCGCCGCCCTTGCCTACGGCCTCGACAAGTCGGCTCAGGACAAGAAGATCGCCGTGTTTGACCTCGGTGGCGGAACTTTCGATATCTCTATCCTTGAGCTGGGCGACGGCGTGTTTGAGGTGAAGTCGACCAATGGCGATACTCACCTCGGTGGCGACGACTTCGACCACGTGATTATCGACTGGCTCGCCGATGAGTTCCAGCGCGAGGAGGGCGTTGACCTCCGCCAGGACCCGATGGCTCTCCAGCGCCTGAAGGAGGCTGCCGAGAAGGCCAAGATTGAGCTCTCGAGCACCACTACGAGCGAAATCAACCTGCCCTACATCATGCCGGTCAACGGTGTGCCAAAACACCTTGTGAAGACGCTCACCCGCGCTAAGTTTGAGCAGCTTTGCGACAACCTTATCCAGGCCACTATCGAGCCTTGCCGCCAGGCACTGAAGGACGCAGGCATGACTGCCAGCGACATCGACGAGGTTATCCTCGTGGGTGGTTCTACCCGAATCCCCGCCGTGCAGCAGATTGTGGAGAAATTCTTCGGCAAAGCTCCCTCTAAGGGCGTTAACCCCGATGAGGTGGTAGCCGTGGGCGCAGCAATCCAGGGCGGTGTGCTCAGCGGTGAGGTTAAGGACGTGCTCCTGCTCGACGTAGTGCCCCTCTCGGTAGGTATCGAGACTCTTGGCAACGTGATGACAAAGCTCATCGAGGCCAACACCACAATTCCTACCCGCAAGAGCGAGGTGTTCTCGACAGCTGTCGACAACCAGCCCTCAGTGGAGATTCACGTGCTTCAGGGCGAGCGCCCCATGGCTAAGGACGACAAGACTCTGGGCCGATTCCACCTCGACGGTATCACTCCCGCTCCCCGTGGCGTGCCTCAGATTGAGGTGACATTTGAGATTGATGCCAACGGTATCCTCAACGTGTCGGCCAAGGACAAGGCTACAGGCAAGGAGCAGAGCATCCGCATCGAGGCTTCCAGCGGTCTGACCGACGAGGAAATCAAGCGCATGAAGGCCGAGGCCGAGGCCAACGCCGCTGCCGATAAGGCCGAGAAGGAGCGCGTGGATAAGATTAACCAGGCCGACTCGATGATTTTCCAGACCGAGAAGAGCCTCAAGGACCTTGGCGACAAGCTGCCCGCCGACAAGCGAAGCACTATCGAGGGCGCTCTCGCAAAACTCAAGGACGCTCACTCCAAGCAGGACATCGCAGCCATCGACGTGGCTATGAAGGAGCTTGAGACTGCCTTCCACGCCGCCTCGCAGGAGATGTACAACGCTCAGCAGCAGGCCGGCGCACAGCAGGGCCCGAACCCCGGCGCCAACCCCAACCAGGACGGCAGCCAGAACGGCGGCAACGACGTGACCGACGTCCCCTTTGAGGAAGTGAAATAAGTAACCCCAACCCCTAACTCTTAAATAGCGACGAGGAGTGTGCACCCACCGGGTGCCACACTCCTCGTTTTTTTGGGTAAGCATCCGAAATCGGCCGGAGGGCCTACCCCGGCGGAGCGACACCCCCGGCCGAGTTCGTATGCTTACTTTTTTTGTATCACTGAGCATTCGCTCATGTAGGAAAAGGAGGGTGTGGAAAATAAATATTGGTAAAATGCGCAAAAGTGTTGATTGTTTCGGGAAAATTTGCTATCTTAGCAAAGAAATTCACGAAAGGAGGCTTTGGGCCTTCCTCGTGAATATGCACAAGAGGAATAAAACACAACGAAAAAACGACCATTTTGACATGAACAACAGGTATTGTGTGATAATGTGTGGCGGAGTGGGCAGCCGCTTCTGGCCCTACAGCCGCACAGAACGCCCAAAACAGTTTATCGACTTTTTCGGCACCGGACGCTCAATGTTGCAGATGAGCTACGACCGGATTAAGGGCTTAGTGCCCGATGAGAATATTTTGGTTGTTACCAATGAGCAATATGCGCAGCAAGTGAGGGAGCACCTGCCAAACCTGAAGCCCGAGCAAGTGCTGCTTGAGCCGGTGCGACGCAACACCGCCCCCTGCATTGCCTGGGCCGCGTGGCACATCAAGGCGCTCAATCCCAAGGCAACGATTATGGTGGCTCCAAGCGACCATCTTATCCTCAAGGAAGAGGAGTTCCGAAACAATATCATAGCGGGCTTCGACTTTGTGGAGCGACACGATGCGCTCCTAACCCTCGGCATTAAGCCCAACCGCCCCGAAACGGGGTATGGCTACATACAGGTGGGCAACGAGAGCGACACCCCGGGCATTCTCAAGGTGAAGACTTTCACCGAGAAGCCAAACCTGGAGCTCGCCAAGGTGTTTGTGGCCACCGGGGAGTTCTACTGGAACTCGGGAATGTTTCTATGGTCGGCCGAGAGTATCATCACTGCCCTGCGCAACCATGCGCCCTATATTGCCGAGTGCTTCGACTCGGTGTCCGATGCCATTGGCACCGACCGCGAGATGGAGGCGATAAGAAACAACTTTGAGTCGTGCCAGAACATTTCAATCGACTTTGCTGTGATGGAGAAAGCCCCCAACGTGTATGTGCAGTGCGTCAACTTCGGGTGGAACGACCTGGGCACATGGAGCGTGCTTCACGACTACTCGCCCAAGAACCGCGACGGCAACGTGACTCAGAACTGCAAGGCCCTGCTCTACGACTGCAAGAACAACATGATTGCCGTGAAGCGCGACAAGCTGGTGGTGGCTTCGGGGCTGAAAGACTACATTGTGGCCGATGGCGACGACGTGCTTCTCATCTGCCCCAAGTGTGAGGAGCAGCGCATCAGGCAATATGTCAACGACGTGAAGGCCTCCTTCGGGGATAAATACCTGTAACCAAGAGCTGTAGCTGCGCCGCAGCCGATACCCCATGCGATAGTAACGCCAAAAAAATTGAAGCCACCCGAAAAAGTGGCTTCATTTTTTTAGCACCCACCGGCACAAAGCAATATCGTAAGCATCCCAAAATAAGCCGGGTTTTGAGGGTGGGAAATGTTGCTTAACCTTGCTGCCACCTAAACCCGGCCACTCTCATGTGGAGTCGCCCCACCGGTGCGTCCGCCCTCTAAGTTTCTCATTTTTGATACACCCTCCGGGATTATTCAGCACCAAAACTGTGTCGTAGATACACGATTATGCACGCCTCCCTCGATTTTTCCCATGTTTTCCAATAAAATTCTCGATTTTTTGCTACATTTGCAAAAACATATTATCCGGTGCATCATGAAACAGATTCTTTTGACTCTATGCCTAATCCTCAGTGCTATTACAGCATCAGCTAAATCCACTCTGGAGCAAGCAAATAGGTATTACAACAACGACGAGTACGACAAGGCATTGCCAATCTACGAGCAATACGCCGAAAAACTCGACGCTTCCAACCAATCTCGTCTTGGATATTGCTATTACAATAGAGAGGATTTCACTCAGGCTGTATTCTGGTATCAAAAAGCCGCCGATCAAGGAGATGCCGATGCCCAATTCTATCTCGGCCGTTGCTACTACAATGGCCAAAGTGTAACTAAGGATTACACTCAAGCCGCGTATTGGTGGAGCAAAGCCGCCGATCAAGAAAATGCCAAAGCCCAAAACAATCTCGGCGGTTGCTACGAACACGGCCAAGGTGTAACTAAGGATTACACCCAGGCTGTGTATTGGTATCGCAAAGCCGCAGATC
>CAMGFF010000222.1 GCA_946055125.1 uncultured Prevotellaceae bacterium
CTTCTACAATGCCATGCCCGGCTTCCACAACAACCGCGAATACAAGCACGAGGGTACAGTGGAGAGCATCTACCTCATGGACGACATGACCGTGGAGATGATTGCCGACGGCATCCATGTGCCGCACACCATCATGCGCCTCATCTACAAGATTAAGGGCGTGGAGCGCACCGCCCTCATCACCGACGCACTCGCCTGCTCGGCAAGCGCCACCGACAAGGCCTTCGACCCGCGTGTGATCATCGAGGACGGAGTGTGCAAGCTCGCCGACCGCTCGGCACTCGCCGGCAGTATCGCCACCATGGACCGCCTCATAAAGACCGCCGTGGATATTGCCGAGATTCCGCTCGCCGACGCAATTCGCATGGCCTCTGAAACCCCGGCGCGAATCATGGGCGTTTACGACCGCAAGGGCTCGATACAGCGCGGAAAGGATGCCGACTTCATAATCCTCGACCACGACACCTACCTGCGCGGCGTGATTGCAATGGGCAAGCAGGTGCTCAATATCATCTAAAAGCAACTCACACCACACTCATTGGGGCAAAAACTCAAAAATTTTGCCCCAAGAGTGAAAAAAATCGCCCAAACTGTTGCACAGGTGAAAAATTAGTCGTACCTTTGCACACGTCAAAAGCGACAAAGATGGTGAGATTAGCTCAGCTGGTTAGAGCGTCGGATTGTGGTTCCGAAGGTCAAGGGTTCGAAACCCTTATCTCACCCACGCGCAGAGAGAGGAAGTTCCGCACGGAGCTTCCTCTTTTTTTTCGCTACACCACCCCGGCTGCCCACCAGCCCGGCTGTGGAAAATAAAAAAAGCCACCGCTCGCGATGCGGTGACTTTTTTTATCGTTGAGGTAAGTTGCAGCGAGGCAATTACTTCACTACGCGGCGCTCCTTGATACGAGCCTTCTTGCCGGTGAGGTTGCGCAGATAGTAGAGCTTTGCGCGGCGCACTTTACCATACTTGTTCACCTCGATGCTGTCGATGAACGGAGAGTCCATGGGGAAGATACGCTCAACGCCCACGTTGTCGCTCATCTTGCGCACTGTGAAGCGCTTCTTCTGTCCCTCGCCCGAGATGCGGATAACCACGCCCTTGTAAACCTGAACGCGCTCCTTGTTACCCTCCTTGATGCGGTAGGCTACCGAGATGGTGTCGCCGGGGCCGAATGCAGGAAATTCCTTGGCAGTTGCAAATGCCTCTTCTGCGATTTTAATTAAATCCATTGTTCTTGTATAAATGTTATAACGTTTACATTAATCTTCTCGCAATATAACAAGCCACACGTTTCTTCTTGCCAGAGATTACGAAAAGCGGTGCAAAGTTAGCGATTTTTTCCGTAATCACCAAATGTTTCACGCAATTAACGCGCTTTTTTCACAGGCATTAGCCGGCATTAGCCCGGCAAGGCGGAGGCGACAGGCTCTTTGCCTGTGGGCTAAAGGAACGCTATGGGCTACCGCCCTACCGGGCTTTCATATGGATCCCGGCCTCTCTGTGAATTTTTATTTATCATGCCGGTGTGGCAATATCGCGATTTTTTCGTAAATTTGCCACAGTGAAAAATTTAGGAACCGCGATATGAGAGGATTGAGGCAAATAACCTTGGCCGTGGCACTGCTGCTTGCCATGGTGTGCCACTGCGCCACGCTCTATTCCACGTGGCTCAATGGCTTTGCCTATTTTGCACTTCCCGCGCACTCCACGATGAGGCAGCGACAGCTTTTTATCGACAATACCACCTCAGGAACACTGCTCGCCACCGACACCGTGACTCACGACCGCAACGCCTCTTTCCGCTTCGTGGCGAGCATTGCCAACCGCCACAACTCCGAGGGCCGGCGCTATGCCTACATCGACGCACGCACAGGCAAGAAACGCAAGACCGAGAACCCGCAGTGGGGCGTGCTATGGAACTATGTGGACAGCCTCAACTACTGCGCCCTCACCCTGCAATGCGCCAACTCCTGCCTCCACGACCTGCTCGACGTGCGCTCAATGACGGCCACCGTGACCCGCACCGCCGGTGGCCGCACCACCACTCTCAGGCAAGTGACCCTCACCCATGGCGTGAACCTCTACGAGGGATTCAACAACGTGCGCGTGGTGGCCGACAGCCTCGGCACCACCGTGCTGCTCGGCAGCGACGACCTCGTAGTGGCTGCCAGCCTGCCTGAGCTAACCCCGGTTGCGGGCAGCCACTTTGGTACTTTTGCGGGAAAAGGCGCTCTGCTTGCCGTGAAGCGAATGGTGATACAATCGGTGCACGACCCCTCAGGCGACCTTGCCACCGGGTGGACCGCCGAGTCGCTTGAGCGGCACTTCGCCGGCTCTACCGACCCCCTCGAGGGCTACTGGGACTACCTCGACCGCAGCCTCGAGGAGGCCTCACTGCGCCTCGGCGGCCGCTACCGCCTTGCCCTTGTCAAGACTCCGGCCGGCTACGACATTCTCTACATTGCCGGCGCCGCCACCGACGCGCACCTATGGCAGCCATTCATGCTCAAGGGCAAGCTCACTGCCACGCGCTTCACCGGCAGCTACGACCTGGTGTGGTATGACACCGAGAAGCAGCCATTCACCACCGACGTGCACGCCGGCATCGACCCCGTGACCCTAATCCTCACCCTCCACTTCCCGCTCGCCTCGAGCCAGCTACGCTTCGCCAAGTGGATACCACACACCCGGCATTGATTTCGCGCTGCCGAGGGGTGCGGCAAGGTTCATTGGTGGGATTTTTCTTGTGTCGACGAAATTTTATCCCTCTTTCTTTATAATTTGATTTTAATTTTAGCTAACTTTGCCCTAAAATTTGCCGGAAGCCCGCATGGCAGCTTGCCGACGATGATGAATACACTGAAGTATGGGTAAAGTTTCAATATCAAAAGAAGAGGTAGCGGAGCTGGAGAAGGTGACCTTCCCCGGCAGCATTCATGTGGTCGACTCCACCGCCAAGGTGAAAGCGGCCGTGACCTACCTCAACAAATGCACCCGGCTGGGATTCGACACCGAAACTCGACCCTCGTTTAAGCGCGGCGTGTTCTACAAGGTGTCGCTCATGCAGATTGCCACCCTCTCCGAGTGTTTTCTTTTCAGGCTCAACATTGTGGGAATCCCCGACATTCTCAAGCAGCTCCTGGAGAACGACAAGATAATGAAAATTGGCATTTCGCTGAAGGACGACTTCGGCATGCTGGGAAAGATTTCCGACGCCAATCCACATGGGTTTGTCGACTTGCAGAAGCTCGCGCCCCAATATGGCATCGTCGACATGAGCCTGCAGAAGATTTATGCAATAATCTTCGGGAAGCGCATATCGAAGAGCCAGCGGCTCACCAACTGGGAGGCCGATGAGCTGACCACGGCGCAGCAGATATATGCCTCAATCGATGCTTGGTCGTGCCTGAAGATCTACAACCACCTCGAGGCAAACGGATTTGAGCCCACTCAATCGAAATACTACAGCGATGACACACTACCACCAACCGAAGCGGCGCTTTAAGCGCTCCACCGTGCTGCCCCTTGCACTGCTGGCCTACACCGGATTTATGGCCTACTTGGGGCGTGGCTACTACTTCAGCGGCGACTACCTGCACTACTTTGGCGTGCTTGGCGCCACGCTTGTGGTGCTCATACTATTGCACTTCTCGCTGAAGCGCAAAGAAGCGATGCAGGAGAAGCGCAATAATGAAC
The DNA here is from genome assembly GCA_946055125.1 of uncultured Prevotellaceae bacterium. Taxonomy (GTDB): domain Bacteria; phylum Bacteroidota; class Bacteroidia; order Bacteroidales; family Muribaculaceae; genus CALZFJ01. Next base: position 3,698 of record CAMGFF010000222.1, read on the forward strand.
CGGAATATGGTACCTATGCCCACGATGAGCATAAAGAGGAGGACGACGGAGCTGCGACTCAGCGATAATCCTTGAGCTCTTGCTGAAGCCGCTTCTTGGCTATGAAGATGCGGCTTTTCACGGTGCCTATGGGCAGGTCTTGCCTTTCGGCAATCTCCTGGTAGGCAAATCCCTTTAGATAGAGCGTGAAAGTGCTGCGAATCGACTCGGGAAGCTGGCTCACGAGGTGAAGAATTTCCTTCTTCGACATGAGGCTCTCGGGTGTTTCTGTGGTCTCCTTGCTCTTCACCATGTCCATGATGGCCTCGCTGTCGGCATCCGAATCGGTCATGAGCTTCTTCGACTCCTTGCGGTAGTGATTGATGAAAAGATTTTTCATGATAGTCATGGCCCAGCCCTTGAAGTTGCTTTGCTCCACAAATTTGCTCTGGTTGCTGAGCATCTTCAGAGTGGTGTCCTGCAAGAGGTCGTGCGCATCGTCGTGATCAGAAGTAAGACGGTAGGCAAAATTAAGCAGCCTTGGCCTAATGCCTAACAAATCAGTTAAGAATGCATTTGTAGTCATATTTTTCAATATTAATTAAGATTATTGTGTAGACAGTGCATACCGCGCAAATCCGTCACTCTTTCAAGTGCATTATTGCCAATGTGCTAACTATCCATGGCAAATATACAAAAAATATCAACAC
>CAMGFF010000223.1 GCA_946055125.1 uncultured Prevotellaceae bacterium
CTCTCACCGCCACTTGTGGCAAGTATGAGCGCACGGTGGTTCTGCAACTCGACACTGAGTCGGGCGTGGACGAGGTGGATGCCGCCAACGAGGTGGTGAGCGAATCGTGGTATACCGCTACCGGCGTGCAGGTGCCCGGGCCGCAGCCCGATGGGCAGCTCTACATTCGCGTCGCCCGCTACGCCAATGGCAAGGTGGTGACCTCTAAGGTGCTCCCCCGCAAATAATTCCATCATTCGGCAGCTGCTTTAGCGGTCATCGCCAATGCAGCTGCCTATATTCCTATCACATAATTTTAGAATTTTTATCCCCAAAAAAATGAGAATAACACTATTCCTTGCTGCCTCGCTGCTCTCAGCGGCAGCAATCGCTGCCCCGGCGCAGCGTGTGCTCGAGCACTCCACCGACCTCCGTACGGTGAGCCAGGTGCTCTCGCGAGGCGACAATCAGCTCCTCGCCCCCGCCAAGCCCGATGCCGCCACCGTGGCTCAGGTGAAGTGCAACATTATCTACGACCACAACGAGCTCACTCCGCTCGTCTTCATCTACCTCAAGGGCGCGGCCCGCACCGCCGAGGTGCTCAAGCACAACGAAAGCTCGCTCGACCTCTACCTCATGCCGGGCAAGTATTGCATGTATGTGTCGTTCACAAAGTATAATCCCGCCCTGCCCGACGACAGCCAGTATGACTTCTTCACACCGGCCACCATCGTGATGAAGGAGGTGGAGGTCACCGGAAACATGACCATCGACTTCGATGCCGCCACGGCGGTGAATGAGGTGAACTACGACGTGAAGACCCGCAATGGCGAGTCGCTCGTGCTGCCTCTCTACAAGGACAAGAGAATCGACTTCTCCCAGGGCAATGTGCGCTCGTCGTGGCGCTCATCGAGCATTTTCCACCCCGAATACACCGAGGTGTTCACCAACTATGGCAACGACGGATACCGCATGGAGGATGGACGCGACGGCTCGCACGCCTTCAACTTCCGCATCAACGACATCAGCGACGACTTCACCTTCGTGGAGACGGTACTCACCGAGAGCACCGGCTATGAGCTCTCGCTCGTGGCGCTCTCTCACAAGGGACTTCCCGAGGCGGGTACTACTATCTCCAACGACCCCGCCTCGTTCAAGACTCACACCGAGACTTTCGTACCCACGCCACTCTACGACTCGCTGCGCCACGACCTCTACAACTGCGAGGTCTATTCCTACTCGGTGGTGAATGGCTTCCTCATGGTGGGCTACCGCTATGTGAATGAGCAGCCGGTGCCCAAGTTCTATGTGTCGTGTGAGAACGATAACAACGAGGTCACCACTATGTCGTTCCTCTCCACTCCCAAGTTCTTCGAGGAGGACTACTTTGTGCAGGGCGACCAGCAGCGCACTCAGGCCGCTATCCTGGGCTGCCCCGTGGCATCGACCGAGAATGGACTTTTCTATCAAAACTCATTCCACGACTATTTCACCGTGCCGGTCGACGACATGCCCGGCCTCATGGGCAACAACACTCCGGTTAATGCCTTGCGCACTCACGTAGTCACCACATCGGGCAAGAAGGTGATGAAGTGGGAGCCGCAGTTTGTGGGCCGCTGGGGCGAAGTGCGCGAGGCCGACCCGCGTACTCTCACCGCCGAGGTGAAATATAATGGCGAAGTGGTGTGCTCCGACTGGGCCGGCATCGACACCTGGGCGCAGCAGTGGGCTTCCGACTCCCACGCGCCCGGCACCGTAACCGCTACTTTCTCGAGCAGCAACACGCTCATCGACGCTTCGCTCACCGGCACAAATACCGTGGAGGTGACCTACGACGAGAGCAGCTACGACCTGTGCGCCCCGGTGCTCCAGTTCCTCACCGTGAAGAATAAGGATGGCGTATACACCGACCGCCTCGACGACACTCAGGGCGCGGCCCTTGAGTTTATCGCCGGCGACTTCAATGGCACCGGCTCCTATGGCTCTTCGCAAGATGTGTTCCAGTGGCAGGTTGAGGTGGCACCTCACGGCTCCACCAACTTCAAAAGCGTGCCGGCACAGGTGCTCCGCTACATGGAGGGCACGCAGAAGTGGGGCGTTTATTCTGCCAACATCAGCACCGTCAATGAGGAGAGCGAGAGCGGATGGTTCGACGTGCGCGTCACTCTCTCCGACTATGCCAACGCCAAGTCGGTGCAGACCGTAGCGCCGGCTTTCTATGTGGCAAGCCTCAGCGGAGTGGCCCCGGCTGTCGCTGCCGGCAAGCCCGCTATCAGCGTCAAGGGTAGCACAATCGTCGTAGCCGGCGCCGAGAATCCCACGGTGGAGGTGTTCACCACTGCCGGCAGCTGCGCCCTCCGCGCCACCGGCGCCACAATCGATGCCTCTGCCCTACAGCCCGGTATCTATGTGGTGAAAGCCTCCACCGCAGCAGCCACAGCCACCGCCAAGCTGCTCCTGCACTAACCACATCTCCCACCGGACACCTCACAAGGTGGTTGTATCGAAAATAGGACTATAACCACTTCTATAGTGACGCACCCCGGTGCATCCGCCAACAGCCTCTTTTCTGATCGCTTGATTATGCGGCTGTGACGCGCGGACGCACCGGGGTGCGTCACTGCATCATAATATCATCAAAACTAATTTTGACGCGCCCTCCGCCCTGCCCCAACACCCCGGCACACACTATCGACTCTCCTGCCCTACCATTTATTCCCAAAACACCCCCTAAAAAAGAAAAATGAATTTTTTTTGATATTTTTTCTGCAATTTTGCTATTTATTCAAAACTTTTTTCTATCTTTGCGACATAATAATTCACCACACAATAAAGTGATGATATATAGAACAAACTAAAACTAACCGCGAATCAAACTTTATTATTAACTAATAACAAATCTTTATGGAAATAAAATCTTTACTCAAAAATTCATTGCTCATCGCAGCCCTTACTACAGCTTTCACCGCCAGCGCGTTTGAATACAATGGCGTTATCTATGATCCTATCGACGACACCACTTGCAAGGTCGGCAAGAACGGAACCGGCTTCAGCTGTGTTGATTTCACTTTCCCCGAAACCGTATATGATGGTGAAACCGCCTACACTCTTGTTGAGATTGGCGATGACGCTTTCAATGGCTCCGGCTTCCTTCGCGGAAGTGTATTTATTCCTGCCACAGTTACAAAAATTGGCAGTTTTGCTTTTAAATACACCGGTTCTAACGCTGCTCCTCTCAAGGTTACAATTGCCGGCGAAGACGTAGTGATTGGCGATAATGCTTTTGAGAATGCTAAGATGGATGAGCTTAATATTACCGGCTCAGTCAAGAAAATAGGCACACAGGTTTTCTATGCAACCAATCTTACCAAAGCTGTATTCCCTGAGGGTCTTGAGCAAATTGACGGAATTGGCACATTTGGTGCATGCATGCAGCTCACAGAAGTGGAGTTCCCCTCTACATTGACATTAGTAGGTTACTATACATTTATGGGTTGCAACAATATTACTAAAGTTACTTGCAAGGCAATGACACCTCCTGCAACTCTTTATAACATGGGTATTTTCAATAGTGGTACAACTGCCACTCTGTATGTTCCGGCAGGCACTAAGGATGCCTATGCAGCAGCTACTGGTTGGAAAGCGTTCCCCACTATAGAGGAGATTGCCGAGTCGGGTGTAGCCGCCAACCGCGTGAATGGCGCAAAGGTTACAGCCCGTGGAGGCGTAATCAACGTGGAAGGTGCTGAAGGCGACGTAGAGGTTTACAACGCAGTAGGCCAGCTCCTCTACAAGGGCGCAGCCGATGCAATCAGCGTAGCCGGCAAGGGCGTACACATCGTGAAGGTGAACGGCAAGGCCGTAAAGGTAGCCCTCTAAACAGGTTTCGACCCCTAACCCCGTGCATACCTACCCCGGTATGCACACCCTATACCTCCGGAGAGGCAGGTGGCTCCCCCCACCCGCCTCTCCATTTTTATTTTCCCCACCCCACGCACTACCCCCACCGCCCCGATTACCCGACCCCATGCCACCATCCCGTTTTACCACATTGTGCACCACCCCGGCACGCATAATCGCGTATCTTCGACACGCTATTGCATCTTTTTACCGTGACCCCACACAACCAGTACCTCCGGCACTGGCTGTGCGGGGCTAACCATAATCGTGCATCTCCGATGCACCGGCTCACTCCGCTCGTCCCCCAGCACCCACCCTGCACTCCCCGCCCATCATCGCCTCGGCCAGCGTCTGCCTCCTGCCCGCCACACCCCAGGGATAGTTCCATGCATGCGGCATGGTTTGCACTGAGGCATGGCTTTTTTACAAATTCTTTTTAATTTTCTTTCACACATCAATCTTTTTGTATAAATTCACCAAAAAATCAGGATATGAGCACG
>CAMGFF010000224.1 GCA_946055125.1 uncultured Prevotellaceae bacterium
TGGCTCACACATCGACACTCTTATCATGACACTCTTCTATCGCTTCATGCCGAAAGTCATTCAGGAAGGCCATCTCTACATAGCCACTCCCCCACTCTACAAGTGTACCTACAAGAAAGTCAGCGAGTATTGCTACACAGAGCAGCAGCGACAGGCTTTCATCGACAAGTATGTAGACGGACGCGATGATGACAAGGCCCTGCATACTCAGCGTTACAAAGGTCTTGGAGAGATGAACCCCGAGCAGCTGTGGGAAACCACCATGGACCCCGAGAGCCGAATCCTCAAGCAAGTGCACATCAACGACGCCGCCGAGAGCGACCGCATCTTCTCAATGCTCATGGGCGAGGACGTGGCGCCGCGCCGCGAGTTCATCGAGGAAAACGCCACCTACGCCAATATCGACGCTTAATCCCCCCGCTAAAGGGAGCTACCATAAATGGCGGCAGCTACACGCCCCACCACCTCGTGGGGCCGCGTGTAGCTGCCGCCATTATTCATTCCACCACTGGGCAGCCCGGGGCGCACACATCACAAAACCGCGCGTTCACCTCTCATGAAGCCATACAATTATCTCGCTCGCTTCAGCGCATTATCGGCCTTCCGCATATAGTCACGCGCGGTGTCGCGGGTCCTCTCAGCCTTCCGGGAATAACTCTCGGCCTTCTCGGTGGCATTCTTGGCACGCTGCTGGCAGGCGCGCACACGGTCATAGTCATTCCGCCTCGAGTAGTACTCGGCATCTTTGAGGTGCCCCCGGGCCTGACGGTTGTAGTAGTCGGCCTCATGCTCATACCTCAACGCCTGCTTGGTGTAGTACTCCGCCTCGCGCTGATATTGCTGCGACTGCTTGATGTAGTAGTCGTTTTGCGCGGCAAGCGGCAGGAGCGCAAGCAGCATAGTCATAAGTAGAATCACCCTTTTCATCTACTCTTAATAGTTTGTTCAGCACTTTATGACGCACAATTGCCCCAAGTAACCCATCATCACACAAAAAAATTTCCACACCCCCGGCCATGGGCCGGCGAGAGCAGCACTGTGGCTAATTGTGTGGGGGCTGCCCGAGGCTATAGTAACAGTGCATCTGCAACATTTCAGCAAATCTATACAGCTATATTCTGCGGAAACAGGAGGCATAGGGGGCATTTTCTCATCATAATCAGGAGGAATCACACCACAAGGTCGCTGCGGCGGCGGGCTGCCTGCGTGTGGGCTCGCACAAGCATCACGTTGCCCAAGGTGATAACGCCCACGCGACCCACAAACATCAGCACTATGAGCACCATCTTGCCGCCGATGCCCACTTCCGGCAAGATGCCCGACGACAGCCCTGCAGTGGCAAGCGCCGAGGCAGCCTCGAAGGTAATATCGAGGAAGCCCTGCCCGCTGCCCTCGAAGATGGTGAGCAGATAAATGCCTGTGGTGAGAATGATGGTGTAGAACACCACAGTGGTGAGGGCCGAGTCGATGCGGTAGGCCGGTATCTTGTTGCCCGCTATTGAGATGTCGTGCCGTAGTCCGAGCTTGTTCTTGGTGTAGGCCAGCACGGCCGAGAGAGTGGTCGATTTCAGCCCGCCGCCCGTGCCCGATGGCGATGCGCCGATATACATTGCAAACGACAGCACTATCATTGCCACCGCGCCCAGCCGGCTCACATCCACAGTGTTGAAGCCCACGGTGGTGATGGCCGACATCGACTGGAACCAAGCCGCCAGAAGCCGCTCGCCCTCACTCAGCCCGTGCAGCGACGGCTCAAAGAAGAACAAGTGCAGCGTGCTCCACAGTGTGAGCACAGTGGTGATTGTGGCTATCACCTTGGTGGTGAATGATATGTGGTAGCTGCGGTGGCGAAGCTTGCGCATCACATCGGTCATCATGATGAATCCCATTGCTCCCATGTAGCTCAGGGTGGCAACCACGATGTTCACATACCAGTCGGCTCGGAACTGCATGAGGTTGTCGCTGTAGATACTGAACCCTGCCGTGCAGAAGGCCGATATGGAGTGGAATATCGCCGACCACAGCGGACTCTCCACATCGTTCACAAGAAAGTAGGGATAGAGCGCCACTACGCCCAGCAGCTCCAGCGCAAGAGCAAAATTCACGATGTTGCTCACCATGCCGTCGTTCTCCTCACGGTCGGGGAAGGCAAACTGGGCATGGAACAGACGCGCCTCATCAGTGCCCAGACGCCTAGTGAGGCGCAGCATGGCATAGGAAGTGAAAGTCATGTAGCCGAGTCCTCCAAGCTGAATGAGCAACAGAATGACCAGCTGCCCACAGAATGTGTAGTCGGAGGAAACATCGATGGTCGCCAGGCCGGTGGTGGAGAGTGCCGACACGGCCGTAAACAGATTGTCGATTATCGCCACTCCGCTCTTGCTGCACAATGGCAGCGACAGCAGCAGCGCACCGAGCAGCGAGTAGGCAAGGTAGCCCACCATGAGCCGGCGCTGCGGATACTCGGTGCGGTACCCGAATGAAATCAGCGTGGCAAAGCTTACTTTTTTCATCGTGTCGAAGTCAAAATCATTTTGATAAAACCGTGCAAATTTACGCCATTTCTCCCCGAAGTTGGCTCGAGGCATAGTATAACAAAGCCTAAACTTTGCTTATCAGGTTAAAAAGCACCACCCTCAACAGCCTCACGGCGAATGCCCCGTCCCCTCAATTTTCACCGGCTGCGCAGCTTGCCGAACTTAGCATTTCACAATTGTTAAAACCCCGACCTCGCGCGGCTCAAAATCGCACTTCAAAGCTTGTTTACAGCCTATTACAGCCACTAATCGGTTTTCAGGACTCTGCGAAATCTCCGATTTTTCACCACATTCCGCCGAGTTTTGGCATTTTGTGGGATAAGGGATTTAGGGCTCGCGGGCAGCGATGGAGAGGAGGCGGTGGCCTATCTTGCAGTAGAGGCACTTGCGCGGCTCGCAATACTCGCGGCGCAGCTGGATGAGGGCCTGCGAGGTGAGCGCGTCGGGACAGCGAAGTCCGGCGGCGGTGAAAGTTGCCACCACGCTGTTGCGCTCGGGGCGCAGCGACTCGAGCAGGGCCACGGCGCGGTCGGTGGTGGCAAAGGAGTCGGTCTTTTCGCCGTAGGCATAGTAGAGCGGCGCCACGGTGTTGATGAGCAAGATGTCGATGGAGCTGTTGCTCAGTGCGCTGCGCTCCACCTCGCTCGGCGTGCCGCCAAAGGTATAGTGGCTTGCCCAGAAGCCCGTGAGGTGCACGGTGAAGAGCTCGCGCAGCTGCTTCTCGCTCTCGCACTCGAGCAGGCGCGTCATGAGGCCGAAACCGCCCTCTATATAGTGGGCGAGCAGGGCTATGCGGCGATAAGGGAAATTCTGCGGGCGAATGCGAAACGCCTTCCACATTGAGCCATTCATGGGACGCAGCTCAAATTTATTGGCAAGGAAGGCATACTCGCGGCGGAGGCTTTTGTAATAGGGATTGTCGGCAAGAGAGTCGTCGGCGAGCATTCCCGCCTGCCCGAAGAGCAGTGCCTCGACCTGCAGCAGCGAGTCGCTGTGCTTGTGCAGCAGGCGCAGCGGAGTGCGGCGGGCGAGCATCTCAAAGGCATCGTTGTTGATGCCGAAGCCCAGGTTGCGTGCAAAGGCGACGTAGCACACGTCCTCCCAGCTGCCGCAGAAGGTGTCGTAGAGCGACAGGAGGCGGTCCACCTTGCTGTGCAGACGCTCAAAGGCAAGCCGCTCAATCCACTCGGTGATGGTGAGCTGAGGCACGGTGGGAATGAAGCGCGAGCAAGGGAGGTCGCTCTTGGCTCCCACGAGGCTGGCATAGCTTTGGTTGAAGCCGGCCGACACGCGCATCTCCATTTGCGGAATCAGCTCGCCGGTGGTGCGGTGCACGGGCGCGTCGTCGCGCTCCACCACGTGGAGAATCACCGAGTCGTAGGCCGGGTCGGTGTTGTGGCCATGGCGTGCCCAGTCGGTGGCACGCACATGAATCTCCACGTTGCCCGCCCACATCTTGCCGTCGATTTCCACCTTGGCATTGAAGAAGTCGGGGCCCGCGTCGGTGTTGAGCCGCCCCGGGTCGATTACGCGCACACGGCGGCCGTCCACGGTGTGCATCTCGGCCGCTTCCCACAGGCGGTGCTGCCACACATATTGCATAATTTTCTCCATCATGGCACAATTCCTCCCATTTGCAGCAAAATTAATAAAATATTTGGCAACCCGAAAGCAAAGCACCAAAAAATCACCACGGCAAGTGCAAAAAGCGAGAAACGCACCGACTCACATCAGCGCGTTCCCCATTCATTATTCGATTAAATGTTGCAATGTTGCAAAGATTCTGCTAAGTAGGGATATTCAGTTAATAGCAAAAATTTTCATTGCGAGAAGTGTCGGAG
>CAMGFF010000225.1 GCA_946055125.1 uncultured Prevotellaceae bacterium
TAACTCCTCACTCCTCACTGAAAGTCAGGAAATAATACCGGCAAGCCATCGCCCGTGTGGGGGCAGAAAATGCGTTGTTTCTAACCTGCATTATTCATGTTATTTCCTGTAGAAAGAACCGTTGGGCTGTACTGTTTGTGGCTCAATGCTTGTTCTTCTCTGTGAATGTAACGGCTAAGGCTTGCCGCCAAGGTGACATTTCGCAAGAATGGGCTATTTTTTTCGATTCTTTGTGGGATTCTTGCCTTGGTGGCTGCGCGGCTGCTTGGAGTGGTCGTTTTTCGGGCGCCGTGAGGGCTGTGGGGAAGCCACGGTGAGGCGCGATATGCCGCGGGGGAAGAGCTGTGAGAGCAGGTCGGTGCGGTGCATGCGCGAGAGGGAGTTGAAGATGTCGCGCTGATACTCAGGCTCATACCAGAAGAAGTATTTCCGTTGTGCCAGTTTCTCCTCGCGGCTCTTGGCGGTGAACACGGGCTCAAGGGTGTAGGGGTGGAAGCCGGTGTAGTAGGTTTCGGTGGCTACGGTCATGGGTGTGGGGGTGAAGTCCTGCACCTGTTCGAGGTGGAAGTTCAGCCCCTTGGTGATGGCGGCCAGCTCGGCCATGTCCTCCTCGGTGCAGCCGGGGTGGGAGGATATGAAGTAGGGGATAATCTGCTGGTTGAGCTGCTTTGCCTCGTTGATGCGGTCGAAGATGCGCTTAAACTCGCGGAATTGCTCGAAAGAGGGCTTGCGCATTAGATTGAGCACGCCCGGTGCAGTGTGCTCGGGAGCCACCTTCAGCCTGCCCGACACGTGATGCTCGATAAGCTCCTCATTGTAGCGGCGGTTCACGCGGTTGATGCGCTCATCGGCATTGCGGTGCATCGAGAGGTCGTAGCGCACGCCGCTGCCAATGAACGACTTCTTCACCCCGGGCAGGGCATCCACTGCGTGATACACCTCGAGCAGTGCCGAGTGGTCGTTGTTGAGGTTGGGGCAGGGCTTGGGGTGCAGGCAGCTCGGGCGGCGGCATTTCTGGCAAGCTGAGAGGTCTTTTCCGCCCATTTTGTACATATTTGCCGAGGGACCGCCCAGGTCGCTTATGTAGCCCTTGAAATCGTCCATTTCGGTCACTGCACGCACTTCGCGCAGAATGCTGTCCTTGCTGCGCGATGCTATGAACTTGCCCTGGTGGGCCGAGATGGTGCAGAATGCGCAGCCGCCGAAGCAGCCACGGTGCATGTTCACCGAGTGGCGGATCATCTCGTAGGCGGGGATTCGCTTCCCATTGTAGCGAGGGTGGGGGAGGCGAGTGTAGGGGAGGTCGAACGATGCGTCGATTTCGGCCTCGGTCATGGGCGGATTCATGCGGTTCACCTTCACGGCCACATTGCCTGTGACTTGCCACAGGTCGCGGCCGTGCCAGCGATTGGATTCCTCCTCAATGTGCCTGAAGTTCTCGGCCTGGCAACGCTTGCTCGTGATGCACTCATCGAAGGAGTGGAGCACGATGTGGGTGTCGGTCTCGCGCTCGGCGGGGAGGTCGGCGAGAGGCCGCAGGAGCACCGTCTGTGGCACATCGGTGATTTCGTCAATTTTCTTGCCCTCGCTCAGGGCGCGGGCAATCTCGATGATGGGCTTCTCGCCCATGCCATACACCAGCACGTCGGCCTTGCACTCGGTGAGGATAGAGGGGCGAAGGCGGTTCTGCCAGTAGTCGTAGTGCGAGAGGCGGCGCAGCGAGGCCTCGATGCCGCCGGCGATGATGGGCACATCGGGGAAAAGCGAGCGCAGTGCCTCGCAATATACTATCGTGGGGTAGTCGGGGCGCAGGCCGGCGCGGCCGTTGGGCGAATAGGCATCGTCGCTGCGACGGCGGCGGTTGGCGGTGTAGTGATTCACCATGGAGTCCATGGCTCCGGCCGAGACGCCGAAGAATAGGCGTGGCGTGCCGAGCTTGCGGAAGTCGCGCAAGTCGTCCTGCCAGTTGGGCTGTGGCACAATGGCCACGCGGTAGCCGTGAGCCTCGAGCACGCGGCCAATCACCGCCGCGCCCATCGAGGGGTGGTCGATATAAGCGTCGCCCGAGAAGAGGATAACGTCAACATAGTCCCAGCCGAGGTAATCAAGTTCTTTTTTTGTGGTAGGAAGCCACTGCTTGTTTTTATTCATAGAGGTAAGAGGTAATGAAGAGCGTAGTTATGAGAGTTCTTTGAGGCGGTCCTCCATTTTCAGGAGCTGGTCGCGGAGCTGGGCGGCTTCGATGAAGTCCATTCGCTTTGCGGCGGCCACCATGTCGGTGCGCAGTCGCTCTATGGCTCGCTCCATCTCGTTGCGTCCCATGTATTGAACCACAGGGTCGGCGGCGATGCCTGTGGCTGGCATGAACTCGGCCCGGCACTGGCGCTTCAGTTCCTCGCTTATGCTGCTTTTGGCCGGAGCCTCAGCCTTTTTGCCTTTCTTCTTGGCACGGTTCTCATTGTCGATGTCGATTTCGTCAACTTCCTTGCCGATGATGAGGTTACGGGCCTTGATGATGGCTTGCGGGGTGATGCCGTGCTCCTCATTGAACTTGAGCTGGAGCGAGCGGCGGCGCTCGGTCTCGTCGATGGTTCGCTGCATCGACTCGGTGATTTTGTCGGCATACATGATTACCATGCCGTTGAGGTTACGGGCGGCGCGGCCGGCCGTCTGCGTGAGTGAGCGGTGGGAGCGCAGGAAGCCCTCCTTGTCGGCGTCGATGATTGCCACGAGCGACACTTCGGGCAGGTCAAGACCCTCGCGTAGCAGGTTCACTCCCACGAGCACATCGACCACGCCGGCACGCAGGTCGTCGAGAATCTGTATGCGGTCCATTGTCTCCACGTCGCTGTGAATGTAGGCGCACTTAATGCCCAGGCGGGTGAGATAGGCGTTAAGCTCCTCGGCCATGCGCTTGGTGAGGGTGGTGACGAGCGTGCGCTCGCGGTAGTCCACGCGCTTCTGTATTTCCTCGATGAGGTCGTCGATCTGTCCCTTGGAGGGGCGCACCACGATAATGGGGTCGAGCAGCCCGGTGGGGCGGATAATCTGCTCGGTGACTACGCCCTCGCTCCTCTGCAGCTCATAGTCGGCGGGCGTGGCGCTCACATATATCATCTGGTGCGTGAGGGCCTCAAATTCCTCGAAGCGCAGCGGGCGGTTGTCGGCTGCAGCCTGGAGGCGGAAGCCATAGTTCACAAGATTGGCCTTTCGTGCCTGGTCGCCGCCATACATGGCGCGGATTTGCGGCACGGTGACGTGGCTCTCGTCGATAATAGTGATGAAATCCTTGGGGAAGTAGTCGAGGAGGCAGAATGGCCGCACGCCGGGCTTGCGGCCGTCGAAGTAGCGGGAGTAGTTCTCTATGCCCGAGCAGTAGCCCACCTCGCGAATCATTTCCACGTCGTAGGTGACGCGCTCGCGCAGGCGGTTGGCCTCGGCGGGGCGGCCTTCGCGGTAGAACATATCCACCTCGGTGCCCAGGTCGAGCTCAATCTGCTTCAGCGCGTCGGCCATTCGCTCCTTCGAGGTGACGAAGATGTTGGCGGGGAAAATCTTGAACTCCTCCACCGACTGCTGCGGAATCTGCGATATGGGGTCGAGAATCTGTATCGACTCAATCTCATTGCCCCAGAAGATGACGCGAATCATTATTTCCTCGTAGGCAAGATACACGTCAACGGTGTCGCCCTTCACGCGGAAGTTGCCGCGCTCGAGCTTAATTTCGTTGCGCGAATAGAGGGCATCGACGAGAGTGCGGAGGAAGCGGTCGCGGCCAATGTTCTGCCCCACGGCGATGGTTGCCACATTGTCGCCGAAGTCCTCGGGGTTGCCCATACCGTAGAGGCACGACACCGACGACACCACCACGATGTCGCGGCGACCCGAGAGCATATCGGTGATGGTGGCGAGGCGCATGCGGTCGATTTCCTCGTTGATCATGAGGTCCTTCTCGATGTATTTGTCGGAGGAGGGGATATAGGCCTCGGGCTGGTAGTAGTCGTAGTAGGACACGAAATAGTGCACCGAGTTTTCGGGGAAAAAGCCCTTGAACTCCGAGTAGAGCTGCGCGGCGAGAGTCTTGTTGTGCGAGAGGATAAGGGTGGGGCGGTTCACGCGGGCAATCACATTGGCCATGGTGAACGTCTTTCCCGAGCCGGTGACACCGAGGAGCGTCTGGTGCTCCACGCCACTCAGTATGCCGTCGGAAAGTTCCCTGATGGCATTGGGCTGGTCGCCGGTGGGCTGATAGTCGGAGTGTAGCTTAAAATCCATCACAAAAAATCGTGCATTAACATTCAACCTACAAAGTTACACATAATCTGCGAAAAACACCGCAGAACGAGCCAAGAAAACACACAGCCCCCA
>CAMGFF010000226.1 GCA_946055125.1 uncultured Prevotellaceae bacterium
GGTGGACGCGAGTGCCGAGCAAAGCTTCATTGCCTGTGGTGTGGCCTATGGCGGAGACCGAGGCAATCAGCTCGGTGGCAATGTCGCGGCAGGTGATACCCTCCACGCGGCACTTCAGCACCTTGCCCGAAAGCGCCTCGGGCGGCACCGGCTCGGAGCGGTGAAGCACCGTGGTGAGCATTCCCACAGAGGCACACAGCAGCAAGAGCAGCAGCGAGGGAATCCATGCCATTCTCACGGCTCGTGCCGGCGAGCGCGTCACGGCCCACTCGGCCACAGCCAGGGCGGCAGCCCCCGCACAGCCGAGCAGCACCACCGGCCACAACTGCATCTCACAATAGTGAGCCACCACAATGCCAGCAGCTAAGGGGGCCAGGCAGCGCAACAATGGAACCGGAGAGAGCGACATGCAGCACGGTATCAGCTATTCCATATTTCATAGGACTTGAAAGCCTGTAGCAGGAGCATTTCAAGGCCATTCTTGGTCACAGCGCCCTGCTCGCGGGCATTCTTCAGAAAGAGCGTTTCGGCAGGGTTATAGATTAGGTCGTAGCAGATGTGGTGCTTCGAGAGGGCACGGTAGGGAATGTCGGGACACTCGTCCATGTGTGGATACATGCCGAGCGGCGTGGTATTGACAATGACAGTGTACTCGGCGATGGTGGCACGGGTGAGCTCCTCATAGGTGAATGTGGAGGCCGACTTGCGGCGCGACACGAAGTGTGACTCAATGCCGAGAGAGCGCAGTCCGTGAGCCACAGCCTTGGCCGCGCCGCCGGTGCCAAGAATCAATGCCATGGAGTGAACTGTGGGATTAAGTAGCGGCCTGAGTGAGTCGCAAAATCCCACCACGTCGCTGTTGTAGCCCTTGAGCTTGAAGTCGCCGTCGCCGCTGCGAATAATCTTTATCACGTTGACCGCGCCAATTTGCGCTGCATCGCCATCGATTTCGTCGAGGTAAGGCAGCACCTGTTCCTTATAAGGTATGGTGACGTTAAGCCCTGCAAGCTGTGGACACTCACTGAAAATTTCCATTAGGTGCCCTATGTCGTCGATCTCGAAGTTCACATACTCGGCATCGATGCCCTCAGCCTCAAATTTCCGGTTAAAGTAGTTGCGTGAGAAGCTGTGCACAAGCGGGAAGCCAATAAGGCCATAGATTATATGATTATTCATAAATTATGTTATAAATGGTTGCATAGTTACTGATGGCTGCAAAATTAAGCAAAAACATTGAAACGTGAGCAACCATGCACACTAAAAATTTACCTTGTAACGAGAGATTCACACCAGCACCACCCTAATTCAATGTGAGATTCACACACTTTTTATGGATGAGGGCAAAACACAAGCCCTCCACCGCATTTTTTATGCTGTGCAACATAGCGGCGCAACACATTTAAGAAAAAATCTATAATTTTTGCCCGAATATTTTCATAATACATTCTTTTAAGCTATATTTGCATATCGAAAAAAATCTGAGAACTAAAAAGTACCCAAAATTTTAGTTACGAGTTGTTTTTGTAATTTTTTTATTAATATTATTAACTATATCTCATTTTTTTGATGAAAAGAGTTTATACTTTCGGCAATGGCCAGGCAGAAGGCAGTGCCGATATGAAAAATCTTCTTGGAGGCAAAGGAGCTAACCTTGCCGAGATGAACCTCATTGGTGTGCCCGTACCTCCCGGTTTCACCATCACCACCGAAGTATGTACTGAATACAACGAGAAAGGTAAGGATGCCATCGTAGCCATCATCAAGGGCGATGTGGAGAACGCTATCAAGCACATCGAGAGCCTCACAGGCAATAAGTTCGACGATTCAGAGAACCCCCTCTTGGTTTCGGTTCGCTCGGGTGCCCGCGTGTCGATGCCCGGTATGATGGACACGGTGCTCAACCTCGGTATGAACGACCGCGTGGTTGAGGCTCTCGCCGCCAAGTCGGGAAATCCCCGCTTTGCATGGGACAGCTACCGCCGCTTCGTGCAGATGTATGGCGACGTGGTGCTCGGAATGAAGCCCAAGAACAAGACCGACATCGACCCCTTCGAGGAGGTGATGGACGGCGTGAAAGAGCAGAAAGGCGTGAAGCTCGACACTGAGCTCGATGTCGACGACCTCAAGAACCTCGTGAAGCTCTTCAAGGAGGCCGTGCTCAAGGCTACCGGCAAGGAGTTCCCCGAGAGCGCATGGGATCAGCTGTGGGGCGCAATCTGCGCCGTGTTCGACAGCTGGATGAACGAACGTGCAATTCTCTACCGCCGCATGAACCAGATCCCCGAGGAGTGGGGAACCGCAGTGAACGTGCAGGCAATGGTATATGGCAACATGGGCAACAACTCGGCCACAGGCGTGGCCTTCACCCGCGACGCAGCAACAGGTGAGGACATCTTCAATGGTGAGTACCTCATCAACGCTCAGGGCGAGGACGTGGTGGCCGGTGTACGCACTCCGCAGCAAATCACCATCGAGGGATCGCGCCGCTGGGCAAAGCTCCAGGGAATCACAGAGGAGGAGCGCGCATCGAAGTACCCCTCGCTCGAGGAGTCGATGCCCGAGTGCGCCAAGAGCCTTATCGAGACTCAGCAGAAGCTCGAAGACCACTATAAGGACATGCAGGACCTCGAGTTCACCATTGAGAACGGCAAGCTCTGGCTGCTCCAGACCCGTAACGGCAAGCGCACTGGCGCCGCTATGGTGAAGATTGCAATGGACCTCCTCCGTGCCGGCGTTATCGACGAGAAGACAGCCCTCGCACGCATGGAGCCCCAGAAGCTCGATGAGCTCCTCCACCCCGTGTTCGACAAGACAGCCCTCAAGTCGGCCAAGACTGTAGCCAAGGGCCTGCCCGCATCGCCGGGCGCCGCAACCGGACAAATCGTGTTCTTTGCTGACGATGCCGAGGCATGGGCCGAGCGCAAGCGCAAAGTCATCATGGTGCGCCTTGAGACTTCGCCCGAGGACCTCCGCGGCATGAACGTGGCACAGGGTATTCTCACCGCCCGTGGCGGTATGACTTCGCACGCCGCCGTGGTAGCCCGCGGTATGGGCAAGTGCTGCGTGTCGGGTGCCGGCGAAATCATCGTCGACTACAAGGCCCGCACTGTGCAGATGGGTGGCAAGACATTCAAGGAAGGCGACTGGATTTCGCTCAACGGCAGCACGGGCGACGTATACGAAGGCCTCGTTTCGACTGTTGACGCCGAGCTTTCGGGCGACTTCGCCGCTATCATGAACCTCGCTGAGAAATATACAAAGGTAGATGTGCGCACCAACGCCGACTCACCCCGCGACGCTCTCGTAGCACGCAAGTTTGGCGCAAAGGGTATCGGCCTCTGCCGCACCGAGCATATGTTCTTTGAGGGCGACCGCATCAAGGCAATGCGCGAGATGATTATCGCCAAGGACGAGGCAGGACGCCGCGTGGCACTCGCCAAGCTCCTCCCCATGCAGCGTGCCGACTTTGAAGGCATCTTCACAGCAATGGACGGCTTCGGCGTGACAATCCGCCTCCTCGATCCCCCATTGCACGAGTTCGTTCCTCATCAGCTCGCCACTCAGAAAGAGCTCGCCGAGGAAATGGGCCTCACTATCGAAGAAGTTAAGGCCGTGTGCGACAGCCTTGAGGAGTTCAACCCCATGCTCGGTCACCGTGGCTGCCGCCTTGGCAACACCTATCCCGAAATCACCGAGATGCAGGCCCGCGCAATCATCGAGGCAGCACTCAACGTGAAGGCAAAGGGCATCGACGTTCACCCCGAAATCATGGTTCCGCTCGTAGGCGTAATCAAGGAGCTCCAGCTCCAGGCCGACATCATCAAGCGCACCGCACAGAAAGTGTTTGAGGAGCGCGGCGAGACCGTAGCCTACAAGATTGGCACAATGATTGAGGTGCCGCGTGCAGCCCTCGTTGCCGACCAGATTGCCACCGTAGCCGAGTTCTTCTCATTCGGCACCAACGACCTCACCCAGATGACCTTCGGCTACTCGCGCGACGATGCCCCCAAGTTCCTCAAGAGCTACAAGGAGATTGGCATCATCAAGACCGACCCATTCGAGGTGCTCGACCAGGAAGGCGTAGGCCAGCTCGTGGCAATGGGAACCAAGAAAGGACGCAGCACCAACCCCGACCTCAAGGTAGGAATCTGCGGCGAGCACGGCGGCGAGCCCTCATCGGTTAAGTTCTGCACCAAGCTCGGCATGAACTACGTATCCTGCTCACCCTTCCGCGTGCCCATCGCCCGCGTAGCAGCGGCGCAGGCCAGCGTTGAAGATTAAGCAATGTAGCGTGATGATCAATACTTAGGCTGGAATACTGTGA
>CAMGFF010000227.1 GCA_946055125.1 uncultured Prevotellaceae bacterium
ATAGTCGGCAATGAAGCGGAATGTTTCCTGCATGAGCGGCACGATGTCGGCCGACTGGAGGTCGCCTTGCAGCAGCAGGTAGTTGCCGGTGCAGCAGCCCATCGGGCCCCAGTAGATTACGCGGTCTTTCCACACCGGGTGGTTGCGCAGGAACGTGGCGGCGAGGTGCTCAATGGTGTGCAGCGCCGACTGGCTCACTGCCGGCTCGCGGTTGGGCTCTTTCATGCGAATGTCGAAGGTGGTCACCACGTCGCCACTTGGCAATGTGTCTTTTCTCGACACATAGATGCCGCGCAGCAGCTTGATGTGATTGATGGTGAAACTTGCTATTTTTTCCATATTTTCTGTGCTGTTAAAGTGTGAGAAGAAGTTGTTTCACAAGGGCGAAAGTGTGCTCGGGGGCCGCTGCCCAGAAGTTGTCGTATTGCACGGCATTGTTATGCCCCGTGCCGGGCGAGTCGCTGATTATGCGCATGCAGAAGTAGTCAACGCCTTTCTTGTAGCACACATGGGCTATGGCCGCCGACTCCATATCAACCGCCAGCGCTTCGGGGAACTTTCGCTTAATCTCCCGCACTTGCTCCATCTTGTCGATAAACATATCGCCCGAGCACAGCAAGCCGTGCTTCACCGTGTCGCCCTCGGGCAGCAGAGCCGAGAGAGCGGGGCTGGAGGTGAAGAACAGTGGCATTCCGGCCGCCTGGCCGGGAGCGGTGCCGGGGCCGCACCACACGTCGTGGTAGGCGATGCGGTCGGCCACCACCACGTCCATCACGCAGGCTTTGGCATCGGCACCTCCCGCCACTCCGGTGCTCAGCACCAGGTCGAGGGCGAAATTGCCCAGCATGGCGTAAGCGCCCATTGCGGCATTCACCTTGCCAATGCCACACTCCATAGCCACAATGTCGTGGCTGCCAATGCGGCCTGTGATGAACTCATAGCCATCGACCACGGCACAGGCTTTATTCTCAAGCATAGGCGTGAGCAGGGCAAGCTCCTTGCTCATCGCCACAATTATTCCAATCTTCATAAGCGGTTCTAAAAATAATTTTTGTGTAAAGTTAGCTATTTTCTATGAATTGCATTAATTTTGCGGTAATTATTTTTTCACTGAGGATATGCTACCCAAGATAATTATCGACGAAAGAATCAAGGCCGTGTGCCCTGAGATGAGAATAGCACTGATTCGCGCCAAGGTGCATAATTGCCCCACCGGTGCCGGGCTGTGGGCCGAGATTGAGGCCGAGTGTGCCGAGATTGCCGCTCAATATGAGCTGCTTGCAGTGAACAAGCGCCCGGCTGTGGCGCAGACTCGTGCGCTCTACAAGGCCCTGGGAAAGGATCCCAACCGCTACCGCGTGGCGAGCGAGGCGCTGTGCCGCCGCGTGATTCGCGGGCTTGGCCTTTACCGCATCAACGCGCTGGTCGACATCATCAACCTCGTGTCGCTCAAGAGCGGTTATGCCATTAGCGGACTCGATGCCGACCGCATTGTGGGCGACACCATGGCTATGGGCGTGGGTGAGGCCGGCGAGCACTACGAGGGCATAGGCCGCGGCGTGCTCAACATTGAGGGGCTGCCGGTGTATCGCGACGCTGTGGGCGGCATTGCCACTCCCACCAGCGATGAGGAGCGCACCAAAATCACGCTCGAAACCACCACCTTGCAAATGAACATCAATGCCTTCGGCCCCGAAATGCCTCTCGCCGAGGCAATGGAGTGGAGCGTGAGCCTGCTGCAACGCTACACTGCCGCCACCGAGGTGGAAACCGCTATCGTGAAACCATAAACACCCCAAAAAATCCACCACTATGAAACTGCTTAAAGTTTTCCCCGATAACCCCAATGAGCGCCACATTGAGCTTGCCGCCGATGTGATGCGGCGCGGCGGCATTGTGATCTATCCCACCGACACACTCTATGCCCTGGGCTGCGACGCGCTCAACAACGTTGCCATTGAGCGGATTTGCAAGCTGAAAGGCATTCGCTCCGACCGCACCAACCTATCCATAATCTGCGAGAACCTGAGCGAAGTGGCAAAATATGCCCGCTTGGAGAACGCCAATTTCCGCCTCCTAAAGGATAACCTGCCCGGCCCGTTCACATTCATTCTGCCGGCGCTCTCGAAGTTGCCAAAGGCATTCAAGGGACGAAAGACGGTGGGTGTGCGCGTCCCCGACAATCCCATCGCCATTGCCCTTGCGGCGGCTCTCGGCAACCCCATAATGACAACCTCGGTGCCGGTGGATGACGACGACTTCGATTACACCATTGAGCCCGAACTCATCGCGGAGCGATATGTGGGCGATGTGGATCTGGTGATTGATGGCGGCAGCGGCGGCACCGTGCCTTCCACTGTGGTCGATTGCACCGGCGATGAGCCTGTGATTATCAGGCAAGGCGCAGCACATCTTGATGACTGACGCGGCTTAGCCAACCGGCGTGATGCGCACGCGCTTGTTCTTTATCTTCAGTGGGGCGAGGCGCGAAATCACGGCATCGCGGCTGGCGCGTGGCACGGCCACTATGGCATAGTGGTCGTGAAGCGATATTTGCCCTATTTCCCGGGCTGTGATGCCGCCGTTGTTGGCTATGAATCCCACTATGTCGCCACGCGATATTTTTTCCTTCTTCCCGGCATTGAAGTAGATTGAGGCTACGGCGGATTTCAGCTCTGCCGGCTGCCCGGTGGCGGCACTTAGCGTGAAATCGTCGTCGAATGTGATATAATCGGGCGCCTCCTCTGTGGGCCCGAGCAGCACATACACATTGCCATTGGCGCTCACGCGGGCGGTGCGTCCGTTGCGGTGGGTGTAGATTTCGCGCGAGCCGGGCAGGTGGTAGTGAACTATGCTTGCCACATTGGCAATGTCGAGGCCGCGCGAGCCAAGGTCGGTGGTTACGAGCACCAGGTTGGTGCCATTGTCGAAGAGCGTTACGGCCATTTCGCGCTCCTGCTGGTCGAGTCCGCCATGATACAGCCCTGCCGAAACGCCCTGTCCCACCAAGAAGCCGTGAATGCGCTCGGCCGACTCGCGGTGATTGGCGAAGACGATGGTGCGCCCCGGCCCTGTGGAGCGCAGCAGCGAGAGGGCTGCCTCGAGCTTGTCCTTGGCATGCGAGCGCACGCAGTGCACCGTGAGGCGGCTGTCGAGCTCGCGCTTCTCGGCAAGGAAATTGATGATTCGCTCGCGGTAGAGGCGCAGGAAATCGGGAAACTCCCCTATCATCGTGGCCGAGGTGAGGTAGCGGCGTGAGAGATTGGGCATGTGGCGGAGTATGCGCTTCATCTCATCGTGGAAGCCAAGCTCAAGTGACTTGTCAAACTCGTCGAGCACGAGCAGGCGGGTGCCCGCAACGTCGATGTGCCCGCGGTTGATGTGGTCGAGCAAGCGGCCGGGGGTACTCACGATTAACGATGGCACCACGGCGAGCGACTGCCGCTCGTCGGCCACGCTGTGCCCTCCATAGCAGCAAGTCGCCTTGTGGCCGGTGGCAATGGCTCGCACTATGCCATGAATCTGAATCACCAGCTCGCGCGAGGGGGCGATAATCACCGCCTGTAGCCTGCCATTAGGCTCATGCAGCTCCTTGAGCAGGGGAATGACAAAGGCAAGCGTCTTGCCCGAGCCTGTGGGCGAGAGCAGCACCAGGTCGCCACGCTCGGCTATGCCGGCCAGCATTTCGCGCTGCATCTCATTGAGCGAGTCGATTCCAAGGCGCGACTTCACTGTGGATAGTATTTCTTTCTCTTTCACTTCAGCAATAATAATATTTGAGCTGCAAAATTACACATTTTCCCCGACACTGCCAAGCCGGCACACACGGTGGGCCGAAATGATGTGAAAATGCGTGGATTTTGGCGATTGTGGTGCCGAAAATAGGCTTTGGAGTGTTAAGTTATTAGAATTGAGCAATTAATTTTTGATTGTGTGAGGCATTTTCATTACCTTTGCACTTTGCAAGCGCGATGGTGGCATTCAGGTGCGGCTGTGGCGTGAACAAGAAGTGAAGAATATTACAAAAAAATACATAAATATAAATGGCACAACAAGAAGACACTTTCAAGAAAATCGTTTCACACGCCAAGGAATATGGCTTTGTGTTTCAATCGAGCGAGATTTACGACGGACTGGCAGCAGTGTACGACTACGGCCAGATGGGCGTGGAGATGAAGAACAACATCAAGCGCTACTGGTGGGAGGCTATGACCCTGCTTCACGACAATATCGTGGGCATCGACTCGGCCATCTTCATGCACCCTACTATATGGAAGGCTTCGGGACACGTGGATGCTTTCAACGAC
>CAMGFF010000228.1 GCA_946055125.1 uncultured Prevotellaceae bacterium
CGTTGAGGTTGTAGTCGTAGTTCTGGCCGGTGTGGGCGAGAATCACGTCGAAGTATTTGCGGCACTTGTTGATGACGGCAGCGAGGCGGATAATCTCAGGGCGTGTGCCGACAACGATAATCAGTTTCAGCTTGCCATTCTCCTGCCATTTAATGTCGCTATAATCAAATTTTGGAGTTTTTTCCATATTATAAATTCATATTGATAATAAACTGTATTCCCCATTATATGAGAGATTCAGCCCACAAAGGGATGTTGTCGGTATATTTTTTGAAAACAGAGCCTTCTGATGTGCGATAGAGCAGTTGAGGAAGCTCATTCTCACGCGAATTGTCATAAACGTAAGCCTTATCTACAAACCTGATTGCTTGTGCTGCAAAGGTCAGCGACTTATAATAACGGCTGAAAATCTTGGAAATTGGCACTTCGTGCCCGCCATTCAGATAGCGCTGGGCAATACGCAGCACGTTGATATTCGGATTCTCAGTGCAAACATAGAAAAGCGAATGAAAAACCCGCATAGATGAGCCTTTATGAGGAAATCGAGTTTCTCCTGAGTAGAGAAAAGCGTTTCAAACACGAAACTGCGCCTCGCATCAAGACATTCATGGCGAAGGCGTGTAGCCTCTATCGCAGCTTTCATTACGGCTTCCTGTGAGTTCCAGTCTCCGAACTGTGTCTGTGCGATATTGTCAGGATTGATATAAACACTGTCGGCTGCCCACTCGTTGGCGAGCAACTTCTCGGTGGTCGAGGTCTTCCCGGAGCCATTCGGCCAGGCTACCACACAAAGCACCGGTCGTTGAACTGAACTCATATCGCGATAATCACATATGCGTGGACACAGCATTACGCTGCTTATTGATAGTGGCTATTGTTTCCATCATCATCTTGCGCAATGCCTGTTCGGCTCTGGCGGAACTTGTACGAGCCGATTCAGCAACTTGGAGCATCAGCTCGTGCAAAAACTCATCCGACGGTTCTTCTGTCGAGGTCAAACGATATTCCTTTATGCTCATATTCCTGACTGATTTGTTTGATGCAAATGTAGATAAAATCCACTTCTCCAACAAATTTTAGGCAATTAAGTTTGCAGCTTTTCAATACTTTTGAACCGTTGCACCTGCGCGGGGAGGATTCGCTATTCCACGGGGTCGAAGTAG
Source organism: uncultured Prevotellaceae bacterium (assembly GCA_946055125.1). GTDB lineage: Bacteria > Bacteroidota > Bacteroidia > Bacteroidales > Muribaculaceae > CALZFJ01. The sequence goes on from CAMGFF010000228.1 coordinate 1,164, forward strand.
GTGTCGGGCTTGGTGGGGTCGAAGATTTCGTTGCAGTACATGACGGTCACGAGGTCTTCGGTGTCCGAGAGGTTGATGATGTTGTGGGTGTAGCCCGGCAGCATTATCACGCTCTGGATTCGGTCGCCACTCACCTCATAGTTTAGCACCTCATCGGTTCCCTCCTTGCGGAGCTGTATCAGCCCATGTCCGCTCACCACGATAAACTGTTCCCACTTGGTGTGGTGCCAGTGCTGCCCCTTGGTGATTCCGGGCTTGCTGACGTTAACCGACACCTGTCCGCACTTCAGCGTATGCACCAGTTCGGTGAACGAGCCGCGGTCGTCGCAGTTCATCTTCAGGTCGAAAATGGCCTTCTCCTTCGGCAGATAGCTCAGGAAAGTGCTGTAGAGCCGCTTCGCCAGCGAGTCGGCCGGGATTTCAGGTATCATCAGCGTCTGCGGCATTGCGGCAAACCGATGCAGCAGGTCCACAATCTCGCCAAGCGTTGCCTTGTGCGTCACAGGGCAGTAGCAGTAGCTTCCATCAGCCTGCGGAATCACCTCCAGTCCCTCAAACTCGCAGCGGTGCTCGCGGCCTTTGAGCGCCAAGATCATCTCATCAACAAGGTCGTCGATATAGAGCAGTTCAAGCTCAACCGAGGGGTCGTTGACCGTAATCGGCAGGTCGTTGGCGATATTGTTGCAGAATGTTGCCACAGCCGAGTTATAGTTTGGCCGGCACCACTTGCCGTAGAGGTTAGGGAAGCGGTAGATGAGCATTCTCGCCCCCGTTTCGGCTCCATAAGCAAGAAACAAATCCTCCCCGGCTTTTTTCGAGCGTCCATACTCAGAGTTGCCGAAACGCCCCGTAAGCGAGGCTTGTGCGCTCGACGACAGCATCACCGGACAGCAGTTGCCGTGCTTGCGCAAGGTGTGGAGCAGCGTCGATGCAAAGCCGAAATTGCCCTGCATAAACTCCTCTGGATTCTGCGGACGGTTCACTCCGGCAAGATTAAACACAAAGTCGCAGTCGCCGCACCAGCGGTCGAGTTCCTCGGCCGTAGAGTCGACGTCATACTCGCGCACCTCATCAATCACGAGGTCGCCATAGCAACGCGCCTTCCCATCGCGTATATTCTTCAGCTGGGCACACAGGTTCTTACCTACAAATCCCTTCGCTCCGGTCACTAATATCTTCATAATCTTCCATATTCTTCATTCCGGCATCATGACACATCACCTGCCGGAGCACTTTATTTCAACAATATGTCGTCATCACTCAAAGGCTCGTAAGCGCCATCCTTAGCCTCAAATATCACCGTGCCGCTCTCAAGGCTCTCCGATGAGTGCCACACTCCGGCCGGGACCTGCAGCACAGGGCACTCGCCACACGGCTCCACGATGAACGTGCCGGTGGGGCGCCCCTCATCATCATAGAAAGTTTCTTTCAGCCGACCGCGAATGCCCACCACCGTCTCGGCAGTGGCGCGGTGGCGGTGAATGGGCAGCACAGTGCCTGGCTCAAGGGCATTGAGCATGCGCTGGCTTCCATCGGCCGACGTGGTGCGGAGGTCATAGTTCATGCGCAGGCGAGGCGAGCGCCTGGCCTGCGCACTCAGCCTGTCGAGCAGTGCATTGTCGATTATCATGTCGTTACCACACATATCATTTTGCCACCATTATTCACTCCTTATCTCCTTAGCCTTGGTACGCGGCTGAAGCCCCAAGTCCTCGCGAATGAAGCGCAACTTCAGCAACAGCAGCTTCATCTCCTCCACATCGAGGCGATGAGTGTTGTGCGAGTGATAGTCCTCAATGCGCGACACATCCTCGCTCCCCTCCGTGAAGTATTTGTCGTAGTTCAAGTCGCGCGTGTCGCAGGGAATGCGGAAGTAGTCGCCCATGTCGACAGCCTTAGCCATCTCCTCACGCGTAACCAGCGTTTCATAGAGCTTCTCACCATGGCGGGTGCCAATCACCCTCACCTCGGTGTCGCCATATTTCGGGTCAATCTGCGCATAGGTTTGCTTCAGAGCCTCGGCAAGGGTGCTCAGCGTGGCAGCCGGGGCCTTCTGCACGAAGAGGTCGCCATTATGACCATGAGTGAACGCATAGACAACCAAATCTACGGCATCATCGAGCGTCATCATGAAGCGAGTCATGTTAGGGTCGGTGATGGTGATAGGCTTGCCCTCCTGCATCTGGTCGACCCACAGCGGAATCACCGAGCCACGGCTCGCCATCACATTGCCGTAGCGCGTGCAGCAGATGGTGGTGGCTGCGTCATCGCCCAGCTCACGGCCCTTGGCAATAGCTACCTTCTCCATAAGAGCCTTCGATATACCCATCGCATTGATGGGATAGGCAGCCTTGTCGGTCGAGAGCACCACCACGTTCCTCACACCATGCTCAATGGCCGATGCCAGCACATTGGCCGTGCCGATAACGTTGGTCTTCGTAGCCTCCATGGGGAAGAACTCACAGCTCGGCACCTGCTTAAGCGCCGCAGCCGAGAACACATAGTCCACCCCGCGCATCGCCACATCAACCGACGCCTTGTTGCGCACGTCGCCAATGTAGAACTTCACCTTCGCATTCTGCAAGGCATGACGCATATCATCCTGCTTCTTCTCATCGCGCGAGAAAATGCGAATCTCCTTAATGTCGCTGTTCAGGAAGCGACGAAGCACGGCATTGCCAAACGACCCCGTGCCGCCTGTAATCAACAGGACTTTATCCTTAAATATACTCATTATTTAATAAATTAGTTTCAAACTATATCAATGATTCATATATACAATTATAGAAAATGTGATTTATTCCGCTATATTAGGAAAATAACGTAAAATGGCCTCTTCACAGCTCAATGTATTCCCCTAAGCCATTAAGAGCATACCTATGTGCCGACACACCAATAACGATATTCTTGCTCTATACTATACCATAATGCTCATAAGCATTAGTTGATTAAGAAGCGAAAGTTTTTGATGGCAATAGGCGAACAACAATTTATAACCCTCCTAATAGTCGTGGATACTATGTATATTTACCACATCTGGATTAATCTCATCAATATAATACGGCTCCAGCCATTAGAATTAACTCGCCACCAGTATCCTCATTCCAAAATCAATATATCTTATTACCCACTT
>CAMGFF010000229.1 GCA_946055125.1 uncultured Prevotellaceae bacterium
AAAATAATGTAACTTTGCGGCGTAATATTTGTCACAACACTATGCAACAACCTATTCTCAACGACCATAACAAGGAGGAATACCCTCCCATGCACACCGCCGAGCATATCCTCAATGGCACTATGGTGAAGCTCTTCGGCTGCCGCCGCTCGGCCAATGCTCACATCGAGCGCCGAAAGAGCAAGTGCGACTACGACCTCCCGGCCCCGCTGTCGCCCGAACAGATTGCAGCCGTTGAGGCTCGCGTGAACGAGGTGATCGCGGCTCACTTGCCTGTGACAATGGAATATATCACCCACGAGCAGGCTCAGGGGCGATTCGACATGGAGCGGCTGCCCGATGATGCCTCGGCCACACTGCGCGTGGTGCGCGTGGGCGACTATGATGAGTGCCTGTGCGTTGGCTCGCACGTTTCCAACACTGCCGAAATCGGACACTTCCGCATCTCCAGCACTCGCTATGAGGCAGGCCGATTCCGCATTGTCTTCCGCCTCGACCAATAGTCTGCATGGTGTGTGGTGCACACAAAGCAGGATAAAGAAGCTCAAAGCAGGAGGGTGTGAACCCAATTTCTTCACACCCTCCTGCTTTGTGTATTCTTGTTGTAGCTCACTTCGAGGTGCGGGCGGTGGCTGTGGCGGTCGATGTGCCGCTTGTCACGGTGTAGCTCTGTCCGCTCACCAGTCCGGGGCAGGTGATGAGCATTCCGCCGCCGGTGCTGCCGCCGGGTCCGCCACCGCCGGGTCCGCCGGGCCGTCCGGCAAAGCTGGCGCCCGATGTGCCGTAGTTGCTTGGCACGGTGAATGTGGTGAGGGTGGTGCTGCCGCTGCTTATGCTCACGGTGCTGCCGGCCTTGGCGCTGAGTGTGGTGGTAACGTAGGGCTGTGTGCTGCCCGACGAGGCCGAGGGCACGCTGTTGTTGCCGCCCACGGCAAGCACTTCGCCGCCGCTAATCACCACTGTGTAGCCCTGCTCATCGTTGGCATCGAGTCCGCACTCCACCGAGCCGGCTCCAAAGGCTAGAATGGTGCCGCCGGCGATGTAGATGTTGCCGTTGGAGTCAATTCCATCGTTGCCCGTAGCCACAACGGTGACGTTGCCGCCATTAATGTGCAGGTGGCTCGATGAGTTGATACCGTCGTCGAGCGAGTTCACCACCACTGTGCCATCGTTGATGGTGAGCACTGCCTTGCTCTCTATTCCCTCGCTGCCATTGCCGGTGGTGGTCACGTTGATGTTGCCGCCGTTTATGGTCACGTTGCCGTCGGCTTTCACTCCCTTGGCCGACGATTTGTAGTCGCTGGCAATGCGGTCGGTGTTGCCGGTGTAATTGGGATATTCCACCCCATTCTGATACACAAACACTCCTCCCGAGGTCTTTATCGTCACCTCGCCGCCGTTCATCACAAAGTCGCCGTCGCAGCTCAGTCCCTTGCCGCCGCTTCCGGTGCTGGTGAGCAGCAGTGTGCCGCCGTCGATGGTGATGTTCTCGTCGGCGCTTATGCAGCTCGGGGCTTTCGTCTTCACGTCTTCGGTGTCCCACATTCCGCCGCCCGAGGTTGAGAGGGTGAGTGTTCCGCCGGTTATGTTCACGCTGCCGTCGGCCTTGAGGCACTTGGTGGCTGTGGCAGCCACACTGGCGTTGATTGTCCCGCCGGCAATGGTGATGCTGCCTGTGTCCTCGGCCTCGCGGTCGGTGTCGTCCTTAAACGACACCTGCACTGCGTCGTCGCCCACATTGGCTATGGTGAGCGAGCCGCTCTCCATGAGGAAGTATTGGTTGCAGTTCACACCGTCCTTCACGGCGTTGAGCACATCGATGGTGCAATTCTTCATCTCAATGTATTCCTTGGCGTATATGCCGTGGCCGGTATTGGCGTCGATGGTGAGCGAGCCGTTGCCTTTCAGCTCAAGGTGTCCCTTGCAGGCTATGCAGCCCTTCTGCGAGCCGCCTGAGCAGTCGCTCAGGCTGTTGGTGGTGCCTTTTTTCACGCTCATCTCTATGCGCTTTGTGTTGGTGATGTCGATTGGCGCTCCGGTGGCGCAGGCGAGCGTCAGTCCGTTGAGCTCCACCGTGGCCTTGTAGGAGCCACCCAGGGCAAACTGTCCGTCGCTGGCCTCGCCGCTCAGTGTGTAGGTGATTTCGCCACAAGTGTCGTCGCCCACCGCGCTGCTCTGGTCGATGCTCACATATGCGCCCGTCACCGTGGGTGTCACATATTGCGCTATGTTGCCCGCCACGGTCACTTGCGCCTGCCCCTCGGCCATGGTCACGTTCACCGTGTTGTCCTTCACCTCGGCAGCGTCGATATATATGCTGTCAATCTCGGCGATGGCAAAGTCGCGGCCAAGAATGGTGAGCGTGGTTGCGCCGGTGTAGGTCATCTCGCCCGCCTGTGCGGCCGGGAAGGAGTAGGTCACGTTGCCCACTGCCACATTGAGTGTCTGTGCCATGGCTGCCATCGTTGCGAGTGCCATGGCTATGATTGCTGCTGTCTTCTTCATCTCACTGCAAGTTTAAGGGTTGAGCCATCATCGTGTTTCACTATGTATAATCCCTGTGGCAGCCGGCTCACTGCCTCATTCTGCGAGCTGTAGGTGCCCATTTCCACTCCCTGCATGGAGTACACTCTCACTGCACCACTCCCGCTCTTCACACCGCTCACACCCGACTGCTCGGTGGTGAAGCACATTTTCTCAAGAGCCTGTAGCTCAAGCTTCAGGTCGCCCTGTGCGCTGTGGGCAATCATCTTCCCACCGGCAAAGGTAATCACCAGCTCCTCAGCAGCCACAGTGTGCGCCACGCCACCCTGCGTGCTGAATGTGACGAAGGGATAGTCGAAAGCCGCAGCCGTGGCGGCCCATCCCAGAGTTAAAAATAAAACCATAGAATATCGTTTCATACTTCAAAGCGTGAAAAAAATTAAAAAATGCACGTTGTCGTGTGCAAATATAAGAGAATTAGCCTACTATCACAACACTAAAAAATAACTTTTTCCCAAAAAAATCGTCATAAACCCCCATTTCATCTATAATTTCCTATTCCCTTTCACACTTTTTTACACCTGAAAGACCACGATGAAAACAATACCCTAAATTAGAGTGGCACACCGCCACAAAAAATTCGTCGGTAGCAGAATCCAATAATGGATATTGCATAAACCTGGTTTATGGAGCCAGCACCACTGTGATCAGTAGGTTTCCACTGTCAGTGATTTGTTCTTGCAAAGGCTGTCATGGTCCACAAACCAGCCTTCAATTACATTGTTCCCACATAAAATCCTTTTGATTTTTTTGCCTTTACCTTTGCGCTTAATAGTCACTGTAGTGCCACAAATATTGATTTTTACTTTATCAAATGTGGGCACGGTTATGAAATATTCGGGGTCGGCGGGCGAGTATGTGTAAATACCTATGGCATTTAGTTGTAGATTGTTTTCATGTTGCAAACTTAGGCTGTTTAGCCCGGAAATGCAGTATAAAATAGCGTCAAAGGAGTATAATTGCAAAAAATGAATGTAGAATTTCATGAATATATACATTTCAATTTGGCAAGAATAAATAATTTTGCAAAAAAATAATTACAGGAACATGAAAAAGATACTTATTCTCGCCGCACTATTTGCATGCACCGCCTTTAGCGGTTTGGCCGTGAAACCCGACTGGGCCGATTATAACCGTTATGCAAAGGCCAATGCTGAGCTCTGCACACAACCCAACGACGGAAAGCGGGTGGTGTTCCTCGGCAACTCCATTACTGATTTCTGGCCAACAAATCACCCTGAATTTTTCAAAAGCCACGGTTTCATAGGTCGTGGCATCAGTGGCCAGACTACCTATCAATTCCTGTTGCGTTTTCGCAGCGATGTGATAGAGTTGCACCCAAGCATTGTGGTTATCAATGCCGCTACCAACGATATAGCAGAGAACACCCATATCTATGATGAAGATATGACTTTCGGTAATATTGTGTCGATGGTAGAACTGGCCCGAGCCAATGGCATCGATGTTGTGCTGACCACCACGCTGCCGGCCGGACACTTTGGATGGAATCAGTCGGTAAAGGATGGCCCTGAGAAAATAGCGAGTCTCAACAAGCGCCTTTCGGCTTATGCCTCGCGGCACGGCATACCATTTGTGGATTATTATTCACACATGCTGGCCGAGGACGGCCGCAGCATGGATTGCCGCTACACCGACGATGGTGTGCATCCCACCGGCGCCGGCTATGAGGTAATGGAAAAATTGATTCTTGAAGTTCTCGAA
>CAMGFF010000230.1 GCA_946055125.1 uncultured Prevotellaceae bacterium
AAAAAATGTATGCGATAGTTGTGATGCTTCTTGCCTGTGTGGCTCTGCCCCTCGCCGCAAGGTGTGAGGACGTGGACTCTATTCTGCATGTTCTCGACAGTGAAATTCTTAAGTACAACGACTACAATGCGAAGAAGGAGCAGCGGCTCGACTCGCTGAAGCGCCATCTGCACAGCAACAACAATCCTCGCCACAACTATGATATGTGCAGCCGCCTTTATGAGGAATACAAGAAATACCAGTTTGACTCCACCTATGTGTATGCCACGCGCATGCTCCACTATGCCGAGAAGATAGGCGACCGTGAGGCGCTGGCCCACGCCAAGAGCAACCTCATTTTTTGCCAGATTTCGGCCGGCTTCTATGTGGAGGCCTGGAAGATAATAATGAATTACGACACCACCGGGCTGTCGACTCACACATTGCAGGAGTTTTATAGCCGCTGTGTGCTTTTCTACCAGAACATGAGCGTGTACAGCAAGGGGGTGGGGCAGCTCGGCGAGCTCTACGATGCCAAGCGCCGCGAGGCTGTGCGCAATGAGATAGAGATGGCCCGTGTGAATTGCGACACCATCACCCTGCGGCTCACTGGAATCAACATGATGGACATCTCGGTGGATTCAATGATCAACTTCAGGCGTAACACGCTCGAGCGCTTCCACTTTGCCGACGATGACCTTGCCGTGCAGGATTATATCATTGCTGAGCTGCATGAGCAAAAGGGCGACATGAACCGCTGCATCTACTACATGGCACTTGCCGCCATTCGCGATATTCGCGCCTGCACCCACGAGACGGCTGCTGCCAAGCGGCTGGCACTTTTTATGCTCGACCGTGGAGAGATAGGCCGCGCGGTGAGCTACATTCATTTGGCTCAGAACGATGCTGAGTTCTATGGCGCACGCACCCGCATGATGGAAACCAGCTCGGCACTGCAGATGATTGAGGGGGTGCGCTACAATGAGGTGCAGAAGCAGCGCATAATGTATTTTGCCATAATCGCCATCGTGCTTATCTCGCTCGTGTTCCTCGTGATGTTCATCATGGGGCTTCACCGCAAGAACAAGGCCCTGCACAGCGCGCGCCTGGTGATTGAGAAGAAAGTGGCCGAGCTCGACCAGGCTAATGGTGAGCTCTCGGCCGTGAACTCTAAGCTCAAGGAAGCCAATGAGATAAAGGACAGCTATGTGATACAGTCGCTCTACAGCGACACCGAGTTTGTGAACCATGTGGAGGAGAAGTGCAAGAGCATGTCGCAGAAGATAAAGGCCAAGCAGTATGCCGACCTTGCCGGGCTTATTCACGACATCGGCGTGAAGCAGGAGCGCGAGAGGCTGTCGTCGGTCTTCGATTCCACTTTCCTGAAGCTATTCCCCAATTTCATCGAAGAATACAATAAGCTATTCCCCATGGAGCACCGTGTGGCAGTGGCGGCCGATGGCACCCTACCCACCGAGGTGCGCATTTTCGCCCTGATGCGCCTGGGCATAAAGGACGCTGTGATAGTGGCCAACTACCTCAATCTGTCGCTCAACACGGTGTATGTGTATAAGGCCAAAGTGAAGTCGCGCTCGGTGGTGAAAAAAGAGGAATTTGATAGCCTGATAATGCAGATTCCCAAGCTATAAAACACCTTAATTCTGCTATAAAAAACGCACTTTAACCTATTCATTTACAGCTATATAGAATTTATTTCAAGTTAATTTTCCCTTTATCGCTTTGATAGGGGGAAAAGCCTTGCTAATTTTGCCCTTGACAAACAACCTAATTACTAATTTTAATGTAAAAATCAGAAAAACTATGAGAAGTAAAATCAGAAGATTTCATTTCCTATTGTTTATGTTCTGTACGCTTTGGGCAGCATTGCCAATGGCAGCACAGAATGTGAATGTGAAAGGTAGAGTTGTCGATGCCAAAGACAACGAACCCATTATCGGAGCCACAGTGATGGTGAAAGGAACACAGAAAGGCGCAGTGAGCGACATCGACGGTAATTTCCAGCTTACCGGGGTCAGCTCCAAAGCAACTATCACAGTTAGCTCAATCGGCTATAAGACCGTGGATATTGCGGTGAATGGCAAGACCACCATTCAAGTAGCGCTGAAAGAGAACAGCGAGATTCTCGATGAGGTGGTGGTGATCGGTTACGGCACTATGGACAAGAAGGAGCTTACCTCTGCTATCTCGCACGTTTCCGACAAAGACTTCCTTAGCGTGAGCACCATCGACCCATCGATGATGATTCAGGGCAAGGTGTCGGGTGTGTCGATTACCAACACCGGTGCCGGCGACCCCAACAACCAGGCAAGCATTCAGGTGCGTGGCGTGTCGTCGCGCTCGGCAGGCCTTGGCCCGCTCATCGTTATCGACGGTGTGCCCGGTGGTAACCTCACCAACATCAACTCCAACGACATCGCCAGCTTCGACATCCTCAAGGACGGTGCTGCATCGGCTATCTATGGTACGCGCGGTTCTAATGGTGTGATTCTCGTCACCACCAAGAAGGGCAGCAAGGACGGCCAGGTGCACACTTCTTATAGTGGAAGCATCTCAATCGACCTGGCTCAGAAAGAGCTCGACATGCTCTCGGCCGATGAGTATCGCGAGCTTCGCCTCGCCTCGGGTGGCGTGGGAGTTGACCTTGGCGGAAACGACGACTGGTGGAAGGCTGTGACACGCACCGGATTCTCACACAAGCACACTCTCACAATCAGTGGCGGAAACAGCAACACCAACTACCGCGTGAGCGCCGACTACCGCGACGCCAATGGTATCGACCGCCGCTCGGGACGTGAGGAATATGGCGCACGCGCATCGATTAACCACACCACAAAGAGTGGTCTTTTCACTTTCGGCTTGAATGTGGCGCCGCGCATCGCCTATCGCAAGAACTCCGACTGGAGCACTTTCAAGAACGCTATTGAGGCCAACCCCACTACTCCTATCAAGGACCCCAACGACCCATCGAAATACTACAACTTCCAGGGTCAGGTGGTTGCCTACAACCCCGTGGAGGCAAACACCATTGAGCTGAGCGACGGTGAAACCAAGCTCATCGACTGGGACGCAACAGTGAAGCTCAACCTCTTCCCGCTCTTGCTGAAGAATAAGGACACCAACCACTCGCTCACCACGCAGCTCACCTTTGCCGACCACCAGTATGACAACTTCAATGGCTGGTTCCGCCCCTCTACAAGCACTCAGGCCATCAACAATGGCCGCCTTGGCGAGGCAAGCCGCGACTACTCAAAGGAGAGCAATCACAGCTTGGAGTGGATTGCCAACTACAAGACCAACTTCGACAAGCACTTCATCAAAGTGATGGCAGGTTACTCCTATCAGTACTTCAAGTACTCCGGCCTTAGCGCAAGCAACAAGGACTTTTCCAACGATGGCCTTGGCTACAACAACCTTGGCACCGGCGAATATGCCACCGAGGAAGGTGAAGTGGGAATGGGCTCCTACAAGAACGACGCCAAGCTCATCGCATTCTTTGGCCGCGTGAGCTACGACTATCAGGGCAAGTACCTCTTCACGGCTTCGCTGCGCCACGAGGGTTCTTCGAAATTTGGCGCCAACAACAAGTGGGGTAACTTCCCCGCCGTGTCGGCCGGTTGGCGCATCTCGGAGGAGAGCTTCATGAAGGGCACAAAGAGCTGGCTCACCGACCTGAAGATCCGTGGTGACTTCGGTGTGACCGGTAACCAGGACTTCGGCAGCTACAACTCGCTCAACACCATGACCGGCTTCGGCTACTACACCTATAATGGACAATACTTCCAGGTGTGGGGCCCCGCAAAGAACGTCAACCCCGACCTCAAGTGGGAGAAGGGTAAGAACTGGAACGTGGGTATCGACTTCGCATTGCTCAACAGCCGCATCTACGGTTCGCTCAACTACTTCAACCGCCGCCAGCAAGACCTGCTCGGCAACTACAAGGTGTCGGTTCCGCCGTTCCTCCACGATGAGACTTTCGTGAACGTGGGAACTATGTCGAACACCGGCTTTGAGTTCGACATCACTTGGGATGCCGTGAAGACCAAGGACTTCGAGTACTCGGTGGGCGTTGTTGGCTCTACTATGGACAACAAGTTTATCGACTTCAGCAACTCGAAATATGTGGGTCAGGACTACTACAACGTGTGTGGCACCGAGGATCCCTATCCATTCTACAACCTGCAGCGCATTGAGAAGGGTGAGCGCATTGGTAACTTCTACATGTGGAAGTTTGCCGGTGT
>CAMGFF010000231.1 GCA_946055125.1 uncultured Prevotellaceae bacterium
TAGTTTTTAAGATGAGGCATTGATGAGTTGAAAGAAGAAAAAAGAGGATTGTGGCAGAAAAACACAATCCTCTAACTCAAATAAAAAAAAGCTATATTTTATTTTTTGATGAATTTTTTGCCGTTCTTAATGACGATTCCACGATAATTTTCATCGACAGGACGACCAAGCAGGTCGTAGGTTACGCCATTGTCCTGGGATTTGTTGCCATATATGGCATCGATTGCTGTGGGAGTAGAGACAGTGGGGAATGCGATTATGTGTGCCGGGTTGATGTAAACTTTCTGGCGATTGAATACGGGCGTGCCATCAGGGGTGTAGCCATAGAGGTAACCGGCACTTGCATAGGATCCGGCATCGGTGAAATAAATGTTTTTAGTATAGGGCGACACATATATCTCGTAAGGAGATGTAAGGCCTCTTATTTCATTTGTTACTACATCATTATAGATACCCTCAGAGTAAGTCATAGTAGAGGGGTCGATTGTGTTTATGTAGTAAACATAATCGTAAGTGTTGTAGGAGAAGTAGCTACCTACGGTGTAGAAAAGCTGACCATCGGTGGTATTGTATGTGCATGGGAAGTTGAAGATGTGACACGTTTCGGTTTTGCAGTCGAAGATTATGGTTTTCGGTTCCACTTCGTAGTAGTCGCCACAAGAGTTAATGCAAAGATATTGGCCGGCTTGCGACATTTCGCCATAGAGATTTATGCAACCCGTGTCGATGGTCTTAATTGAGGTCATGGATTTGGCATCGAGAATCTGAATTGTAGTTTCGTAGTCGTGAGACTCGGAGAATGCGTATCCGCCGGTATTTGCAACGTAGAGCTTGCCATTATAGAAACGAATGCCTTCGGGTTCCCACCCGACCTCACAAGTTGCCACAACATTCTTCGTGTCCAAATCGATTTTTGCAACATAACCTTTAGTGAAAGTGGTAGAGCCACACTGGTGTGCATAAGAAGTGACGTAGAGATATTTGCCATCGGTGCACATCCTGCGGTTGTTAGGGACGTTCTCTGTAGCACCCATGTCCTCGCCTTTCCTATTGATATACTGGATGATATTAGACCAATTGACGCAAATGGCAAACAAATCGTCGTTGATTTGAATGATATCGTTTGGTGTGTCGCCGAGTTTTTTGTTATTTACGGTACGGAACCACTTGTTGGTGAGAGTGCCAGTTGTGGCATCGTAGAACGACAATTGCCCATTGTCGCTTTGCCAGTTACCTTCGTTGCAGATGATAAGATTGTCTTTAACGTCATTAGATTGAGCCATGGCGCAACAGCAACATAGCATTGCTGCCATGAAAAGAAAGATTTTTTTCATAAAATAAAGAATAAATTATTAAAGTGTGAATTTGAAAGTAGCCATGAAACGACGGCCGGGCATAGGCCAACGCTGAATCATCTCGTAGGGCTTGTTTAAGATGTTCTGGCACTCGAGCTCGGCGGTGAACCTCCAGAAACGGTAAGCGACTTTAGCATCAACGCACATGTAGGCGTTAAGTGGGTCTTCGATGTCGTTCTCGGCGGTCCAGAAGCGCTTATCGACAAACATATAGGAAATGGATCCAGATAGGGCTTTCCAGTTTAGAGAATAAATGGCACTGAAAGTCCACTTGGGTGAATAAGCGATGTAGTCGCGATAGTCGTCGCCATCGGGGTTAGTGAGGTTTCGGTCGTCCTGGAAAGCTCCGCTGAGGAATAGGGAATGGTTACGGTAATTGATGTTAGCACTCCAATCGATACCCATGCAACGGGTGTAGCCATAGTTGAGCATTGTCCATTGGAAAGAGCCTTTGAGAGGTAGGCACACTATGCGGTCGGTGACCTTGTTGTAGTAGGCATCGACTTGCAGGGCGAGGAAGCTATTGTTGTAGCACAATCCCACGTCCCACTGCTTTGTGTACTCGGGCTTGAGGTTACGGTTGCCAACGAGAGTGTAGTAGAGATCGTTGAGCGTTGGGGCCCGGAACACCGATTTATAGAAAGCCCGTAAAGAGAAATGCTTGTTGAGCTTGTAGGAGGCGAGGGCATCGTAGGTGAACTTGTCGAGAGGTTTTGCGCCATTATGTGTGTGGTCGGTTACGCTTGTGTATAAGGCACTTGCGTTGAGGGTAAGCTCGTGGAAATTAAAAATGGCTGAGAGGGAGTTCTTGTTGTCGAGACGCCACACATAGTAGAATCTTTTCACATCGGTGGTGAGGTCGGACCATCGAAGGTCGCTTGAAGCCGAGATGCTCAGGCCTTTGAAGCTATAGGAGAAAGCGGCAGCGCCATAGATGTCTTGCTGGTGGTACTGGTTGTTGCTGTGCACGCTCATGTTCTCGGGGTAATCGGAGCGATAGTGCATCTTATCGTTGGTGTATTTTAGGATGGCCCTGTAGCCCAACGCCTTATTGTTGTTGCGATAGGAGAGCTGGCTGAAGAAGTTACGGTCCCATTCGCGCCCCACGTCGGTATATTTGTCGGACAGCCTACGCACAACGCCACCTGGGAGACCACGCTGAGAATTGAAAAAATAGGTGTGCCACTCGAAATTCTTGAAAAAGAAGCAGCTTTCGATGCGCATCATGTCGATGTCGCTGTTTCGGCGTGTGCCGGTGGTGTCTTCATACTCGGTTTTGTAACGAAAAGGATAGTCGCCGTCGCTGTGAGTGTAGGCTGCGTCGATGAAACCATATTTTTTGAAGCTATAAGTGGCATTAAGCTTGTGCGTGCCAAAAGAGCCAATTGAGTAGGAAGCGAGAAAAGATGTCTTTTCGGGACGTTTAGTCTTGAGATAGACGGTAGAAGCCGAGGCAAATTCGCTTGCAACCATTAGTTGCTCCACCTTGTTGGCATTGAACAGCGAAACCGATTCGAGTGTGGTCAGAGAGTATTTACCTAAATCTACTGTGCCATTCTGAGCATTTGTGATGCGCACGCCATCGAGATAGATTCCCACATGTTGCGAGCCGAGCGAGCGCACATTGACGGTTTTTTGACCGCCAAGACCACCGTAGTCCTTAATCTGCACACCCGACATATACTTGAGGGCGTCGGCCACAGAGCTTGATGCGAGGTTCTCGATTTGAACCCGGCTGATGGTTTGCTGAGGCGTGAGATTGCGAGTGGCAACAACCGATACCTCCTTGATTTCGAAGATGGAATCGGTGATTGACTTAGAAGCAGGAGCTGCGGCCTGCATCGGCAACGCGGCACTGTGCGTTAAAGCACATGCCACAAAAGCAATAAAAGAATTACGCATTTTGTCATATAAAAGTAATAATATCAAATGCCTGTGTCCCCGCAGGCAAATATTACTCAAAATGGCAGGTCTTCTGACTTCGTCGCTAACTATTACGTCTTCCCGGAATTGATGTAAAGCGTATGACTCGCATTACTTCCAGTGACATAGGTGAATAGTCGCATAAACGGACTTACAGCTACGGGCATAGTTGCAGAATTACACTGCATTCCCATCTTAGCTCTGCAAAAGCAGAGAACCATTTTCGGTTGCAAAGATAAAAGCAAATTTTTGAATTTGCAATTTTTTTTGCAAAAAGTGTAGATAAAATTTTTGTTGGGGTTAGAGCCAGATTGAGGATGGCTTGCCTGAACCGAGCTCAAAGTGGAGCTTGGCGATGCCGAGATCCACATGGGAGTAGAATCCCCAGCCGGTGGTGGCACGCACGCGGTCGCCCACCAGCTCGAAGCGGAACTTCTGCTGATTGACGGCTGTGGGGGCGAGCAGGGCAGCCTCCACGCCGTGGCGGAACCACTCGGGCATATCGCCGTGGCACTTCGACACCTTCTCGACCGGCTTCGACTTGCTCGGCACGCCCTGCGTGGCGCCGTAGCCAATGGAGATGATGAGGTGCAGCTTCTCGCCCGGGGCGATGACGTAGCGGCCGGGCACCTTCTTGTAGGATAGGCCAATCCAGCAGGTGTTGAGGCCCATCATCTGGGCTTCGAGCACGAGCTTCTCGCCATAGTAGCCGCAAAGCTCATCGGCGCCGGGGTCGCCGATGAGGGCGATGTAGTTTTCCACGCCCGAGAATTTTCCATAGTGTGCCCAGAAGCAATTAAACGTTTCGGGGTCGCCGGTGACGAGCTGCATCTTAAGGCCGCTTGCGGCATTGTATTCGGCGATAAGTGCGCGGAGGCGAGCCACGAGGTCGTCGGCCAGGGGGCGGTTGATATAAGAGCGCACGGAGTGGCGTGCGTGTATAGCGTCGAT
>CAMGFF010000232.1 GCA_946055125.1 uncultured Prevotellaceae bacterium
TGTCAGCTTATCTAATCTCTGCTATCTAAACTCTAATCTCTAATCTCTAATATCTGCTATCTAATCTCTGCTATCTATCTCTCAGTTTCCCATCTCCGACATGAACTTCACCCTCACAAGCCGTATCTCTTCCTCGGTGTAGTCAGCCCCAAGCTCCTGAATCGCAGCCTCAAGGTCATCGCTCTCACTCTCGCGGAAATACTCAAAGATATCCTCCTGGTGATCCTCGTCCATTATCTCATCGAGGAAGTAGTCGATATTCAGCTTCGTGCCCGAATACACTATCGCCTCCACCTCATCGAGCAGCTCATCAAACTCCAGTCCCTTCGAGTTGGCAAGCTCATCGAGGGCTATCTTGCGGTCGATGCCCTGGATTATCGAAATCTTCATCTTGCTCTTATTGGCCACGCTGCGGAAGCGCAGGTCCTCAGGGCGCTCTATCTCATTATCCTCCACATGGCGCTTAATTATCTCTAAGAACTCCTTGCCATAGCGCTTTGCCTTGCCGGCTCCCACGCCGGGTATGTTCTGCAGCTCCTCAAGGGTGATAGGATAGGTAGTGGCCATCGCCTCAAGCGACGGGTCCTGGAATATCACATAGGGCGGAAGCCCAAGCTTCTGCGCCGTGCGCTTGCGAATGTCCTTCAGTATGTTGTAGAGCTCGGGGTCCACGGCACACGCCGCGCCGCCCTTCACCATCACTTCCTCCTCGGCCTCCGAGAAGTCATTGTCCTCCACCACCATGAACGACACCGGACGCTCCAAGTATTCCCGGCCGGCATCGGTCAGCTTCAGCTGCCCATAGTTCTCTATGTCGCGGTTCAGATAGCCGGCTATGATTGCCTGGCGTATCACCGCATTCAGTATCTTGTCGCTCACATCGCTCTTGCAGCCAAAGAGCTCCAGCTCATCGTGCTTGTAGCTACGCACCTCATTGGTCATCTTCCCCACAAGCACGTCGATGATGTGGTCGCTCTTGAACTTCTCCTTCAGCGCCGCCACCACCTCGAGCACGGCCGAAAGCTCGTCCTTGGCCTCGATGCGCTTCTTGGGGTGCAGGCAGTTGTCGCAGTTGCCGCAATTCTCCACGTCATATTCCTCACCGAAGTAGTGCAGCAGCGTCTTCCGCCGGCACACCGACGACTCGGCATACGACGCCGTCTCGAGCAGCAGCTGCTTCCCTATCTCCTGCTCGGCTATCGGCTTGCCCTGCATGAATTTCTCCAGCTTCTGCAAGTCCTTGTTGGTGTAGTAGGTGATGCACTGCCCCTCGCCGTCGTCGCGCCCGGCACGGCCTATCTCCTGGTAGTAGCCCTCAAGGCTCTTGGGTATGTCGTAGTGAATCACAAAGCGAACGTCGGGCTTGTCGATGCCCATGCCAAACGCTATCGTGGCCACTATCACATCAACCTGCTCAAGCAAGAAGGCGTCCTGGTTCTCGGTGCGCGTGGCGCTGTCCATGCCGGCATGATAGGGCAGAGCCTTTATGTTGTTCACCTTCAGCGTCTCGGCAAGCTCCTCCACCTTCTTGCGGCTCAGGCAATAGATTATGCCCGACTTGCCCTCGTTGGCCTTGATAAACTTGATAATGTCCTTGTCGATATTCTTCGTCTTGGGCCGCACCTCATAGTAGAGGTTCGGGCGGTTGAACGACGACTTAAACACCTTCGCGTCGACCATCCCCAGGTTCTTCTGTATGTCGTGCTGCACCTTGGGCGTGGCAGTAGCAGTGAGGGCTATAACCGGGCGGGTGCCTATCTCATTGATGATCGGCCTTATCCGGCGGTACTCCGGGCGGAAGTCGTGGCCCCACTCCGAGATGCAGTGCGCCTCGTCGACGGCATAAAATGATATTCTTATCGTCTTCAAGAACTCAATGTTCTCCTCCTTCGTCAGCGACTCCGGAGCCACATAGAGAAGCTTCGTCTTCCCGTCGAGTATATCCTTCTTCACGCGGTCAACGGCCTGCTTGTTGAGCGACGAGTTAAGGAAATGCGCTATCCCATCGTCCTCACTGAAGTTGCGCATCGCGTCGACCTGGTTCTTCATCAGAGCTATAAGCGGTGATATCACTATTGCCGTCCCATCCATTATCAGCGACGGCAACTGATAGCACAGCGACTTGCCTCCACCCGTGGGCATCAGCACAAAGGTGTCGTTCTCATCGAGGAGGTTCTCCATAATCGCCTCCTGATTCCCCTTAAAAGTGTCGAAACCGAAATGTCGCTTCAGTTCCGCGTGTAATAGCTGCTTGTTTGCCATAAGAAGTATATTCCCGGTATTTCAGTGAAACAAATATACCAACTAATTCCTTTTTTCCAATTTTTCTCCCCACTAAAAACTCCTAACTCCTAACTAATCGAAAAGTTTGCCTTATCGAGCTGCCGCTCGGCATATTCCTTAGTCACCACAAACTTCTTCTCGCCGCTCGATGGGATGTCGTACATCGCATCTATCATTATCGTTTCCACTATCGAGCGAAGTCCGCGTGCCCCAAGCTTAAACTCTATCGCCTTGTCGACCACATAGTCGAGTGCCTCGTCGGCAAACTCCAGCTCCACCCCATCCATCTGCAGGAGCTTCGTGTATTGACGCACTATCGCGTTCTTCGGCTCGGTGAGGATGCGGCGCAGCGCCGCGCGGTCGAGCGGCTCAAGGTTGGTGAGAATAGGCAAGCGGCCTATTATCTCAGGTATCAGCCCAAACGACTTCAGGTCCTGCGGGGCCACATAGTGAAGCAGCTTCTCACGCTGCACCCGCTTCGCCTCGCTGTCGGTGCCATAGCCCACCACATGAGTGTTGAGGCGCAACGCTATCTTCCGCTCGATTCCCTCAAATGCGCCTCCGCAAATGAAGAGTATGTTCTTCGTGTCAACGGCTATCATCTTCTGCTCCGGGTGCTTGCGCCCTCCTTGCGGCGGAACGTTAACCACCGAGCCCTCAAGCAGCTTCAGCAAGCCCTGCTGCACGCCCTCGCCGCTCACGTCGCGCGTAATCGACGGATTGTCGCCCTTGCGCGCTATCTTGTCAATCTCGTCTATGAACACTATGCCGCGCTCGGCCTCGGCCACATTGTAGTCACACACCTGCAGCAGGCGCGTCAGCAGGCTCTCTATGTCCTCGCCCACATAGCCCGCCTCGGTGAGCACCGTGGCGTCGACTATGGTGAACGGCACCTTCAGCAGCCGCGCAATAGTCTTAGCTATCAGCGTCTTGCCCGTGCCGGTGGGCCCCACGATGATAATGTTCGACTTCTCTATGTCGACGTCGTCATCGCTCTGCCCAAGCCGCTTGTAGTGGTTATACACAGCCACCGACAGATAGCGCTTCGCCGTGTCCTGCCCTATGACATACTCATCAAGATAGGCCTTTATCTCATGAGGCTTTGGTATGTTTGTTATCTTAAAGTCACTGCTCTTCTGCTTCTTCTCATTTCCAAGATACTCCTTGGCGAGCATATACGCCTGCTCTGCACAGTCGTTGCATATGCAGCCATCCATGCCGGGCATGAGCAGTTGCACCTCTTGCGCCGAGCGTCCGCAGAAGCTGCAGTGCATCATTTCATCTTTCTTCTTTGCCATCTCTACTTTTTAAGTTTTCCTTTCCTCAACCTCCTGTCATCTATACGATAAACGCTGAACGCCTACACCCCCCTCGTGAGCACCCTGTCGATCATTCCATACTCCGCAGCCTCGGCCGACGTCATCCAGTAGTCGCGGTCGCTGTCGGCATACACCTTGTCATAAGGCTGACCCGAGTGGTTGGCTATTATGGTGTAAAGCTCCTTCTTCAGCTTCTGTATCTCGCGTGCCGTTATCTCAATGTCCGACGCCTGGCCCTGCGCGCCGCCCATCGGCTGGTGTATCATCACCCGCGAGTGCTGCAGCGCAAAGCGCTTGCCCTTCTGCCCGGCCACAAGCAGCACCGCAGCCATCGACGCCGCCATGCCCGTGCATATCGTCGACACGTCGCTCGAGATATACTGCATCGTGTCGTAAATGCCAAGCCCGGCATACACCGACCCGCCCGGCGAGTTCAGGTATATCGAAATATCCTTCCCCGGGTCGGCCGAGTCGAGATACAGCAGCTGTGCCTGTATCACATTGGCCGTGTAGTCGTCAATCTGCGTGCCAAGGAAGATGATGCGGTCCATCATCAGGCGCGAGAACACGTCCATCTGCGCCACATTAAGCTGGCGCTCCTCTATGATTGTAGGCGATATGTA
>CAMGFF010000233.1 GCA_946055125.1 uncultured Prevotellaceae bacterium
TAACTAATAACTAATAACTCCTAACTAAAAAGAAAGCCATTCATCCTCTTCTCCTCCCCTATCTCCGTGGCCTCACCATGCCCGCAATAAGCCACAGTGTCGGGCGGCAGAGTGAGAAGCCCGGCCTTCACGCTCTCTATCAGCTGAAGCCCATTTCCACCGGGCAAGTCGGTGCGGCCTATGCTGAAGCGAAACAGCGAATCCCCCGTAAACACGCACCCCGAGTCGGCCAAGTAGAACGCCAGTCCGCCCGGAGAGTGCCCCGGCACCTCTATCACCTCTATCTTCTCACCATTAAGCTCTATCATGTCGCCACCATTCAAGTGATGCTTCACCCTCAGTGGCTCACACCGGTAAGGAAGTCCAAACTGCGCAGCCTGCTGCTCCACATGCTCCCCAAGCACATTATCGGCCGTACTCGCCATCACCTCCACCCCATATTTTCCCGCCAGATAGCCCGCCGAGAGTATGTGGTCGAAGTGCTGGTGCGTGAGCAGCACACCCTTCAGCGTCAGCTCATTGTCAGCCATAAAGCGGTCCACCACCTCGCGCTCCCGTGCGTCACACATTCCCGGGTCGATTATCATCGCATCGCTCCCGCGTCCGTTCCACAGCAGGTAGCAATTTTCCTGCACATGATTCACTATGAATACCGATATGTTCATCTTCCTTGTCAATATGTATGTGTAATCCTATAGAGGCAAGTATACCACCTTCTTTGTGTCGAAGAATTCCTCCTCAAAGTAGCCGCTCAGGTCCTCCACCATCACCCGGTGCTTCACATTGTGCAGCTCCCCGTCGAGGTTGCCACCCTTCAGGCATATCAGCCCGTTGGGCATCGCGTTGATGCACTCACGCTTCACCAGGCGGCGCACAAGCGGTATCAGCTCATTCAGATCCATCACCGCGCGGCTCACCACAAAGTCATAGCCGCCCTTCACCTCCTTTATGTCGCCATGCTGCGTCGTCACATTCGTCAGCCCCGTGCGGGCCGCTATGTCGTCAACCACCTTCAGCTTCTTGCCTATGCGGTCCACAAGGTGAAACCTCACCTCAGGGAACATCACCGCCAGCGGCACGCCCGGGAAGCCTCCGCCCGTGCCCATGTCGAGCACCGCACTGCCCGGCGCAAAAGTGATAAACCGTGCTATCGCCAGCGAGTGCAGTATGTGGTTCACATAGAGGTTGTCGATGTCCTTGCGCGAAATCACGTTTATCTTGCTGTTCCACTCCGGGTAAAGCTCGCCAAGCTGCTCAAATTGCTGCTTCTGCCCATCGCTCAGCGATGGAAAATATTTCAGTATTGTGTCAATCATCCTTTTTTTCTGCAATTATAAAAAATGAGTTTCTTGTGTAAGCGTCTGTGCCACTGCCTCACTTGGCCAGCTCTGCCACCTCGCAGCCTTCTACCATGTAGGGCTTCAGCAGGTCATAGCCCAGGGTTATCACCGTCTCGCCCACGCTGTAGCACGCTATGTCGTATATCCCGAAGGTCCACGAAATCCCCTCATCGCCTATCGCGAAGTTGCCGTGTGCCACCACGTTGTCGAGGTTGAAGTAGCCCATGTCTATCAGGTCGCCCTCGTCCTTCGCGCCCAGCTGCTGCAGCAGCTTGCGCTTCAGCAGGTCCGACACGTCGGCAAGCACATCTTCGGCAAATATGTTGCTCATCTCTATCACGCCCATGCTCCGCAGCGATATGTTGATGTAGCTGTGAGTGGTCATCGTCACCTTCTCGTTCTTCATCGTCACCTCCTCCTTCTCAAAGGTGATGATGCCGTTTTTGTTGTAGGTCGGCTTTATCACTGTCCTCGAGTTGTAGTTGCTCACCACCACCCGCTCGTCCTTGTCATATTCCACCTCGTCCTGCTCCTCGCCATATTGCCCCAGCACGTTCTTGGCATAGCGTGCAAAGGCCGAGTCAATCTGCATGCTGTCGGCCTGCACGTCGAGCACGCTGCTCGCAAAGAGCTTCTGCAGCTGCTCGGTCGTCGCCTCGTCCTTATATCCCTCTGGAAAGGTGATGGCGGCCTCGGCCGTCACGCTGCACTTCTGTGCGTTGCCCAGCATGTAGCTCGTGGTGTCTATCACCGTCACAGTGCGCAGTTTCACCGAGTCGGCACTCAGCTCCACACTCTTGTGCCTCAAGCCTCCACAACTGCCCATTATCAGCACGATTAGTGCCAATACCGCACTTTTCTTTATCTCATCTCTCTTATTCATAATTAGGTCATCAAAGAAATCAATTGCTAAATTACTATTTTTTTCGCAAATTTACTTTATCATCGCTCTCTTTTTTTCACCAAAAAATGTTTTTTCGCTTCTCTCGCCCCAAAAATTGCACATTACAATTATTTTTCCTACTTTTGCCTCGCTATTTGTGCAGCCGCCTCGGGGAAGCCGTCTGCCCGCCTCTCTCTCCGTTCAATCCTTCCCCTATCACTCATGTTTTGTCCCGCTATGAACCAGTCTTCTTTCCAATCGCTCATCGACCACTACGCTCTATCTATCGACCGATTTCGCGATGCCGCCTGGAAGCTCCACGAGAGCGTGAATCAATTCTACGACGGCTCTCTCCCCTATGGGTACCACCTCTCAATGGTCGCCGACGCTGCCCTGCGCTGGGGGCACTCTGTCGTCGTTGCTCCGGCCGATTTCCTCCCGGTGGTCTTCGCAGCGCTTTTCCACGACTCCATTGAAGACGCCCGTCTTAGCTACAACGACCTCCTACGCCTCGCCTCCTCGCTCCTCGCCGACGACGCACTGGCTCTCACAGCCACCGAAATCGTCTATGCTCTCACCAACGACAAGGGCCGCACCCGCGCCGAGCGCGCCGGCGAGCACTATTATGCCGGTATCCGCTCTACCCCCTACGCCCCTTTCGTGAAGCTGTGCGACCGCTACGCCAACACTCTCCACAGCCACTCCGATGCCTCGGGCAAGCACCCTCACATGCTCCGGGTCTACCGCTCCGAGTGGCCTCACTTCATCGAGGCCATCAATGCCCACAGCTCCGACCCTCGCTTCTCCCTCCCCTCCGAGATGATTGCCGAAATCGAGTCGCTCATGAAATAGCCCCCGTCCATGGCCGGTATCTACGTCCACATCCCTTTCTGCCGCTCTAAGTGCATCTATTGCGACTTCTATTCCATCGCCGCACGGGGAATGGAAGCCGACTACGTCGATGCCCTTGTCGCCGAGTGCCGCATGCGGCGCAGCGAGCTCGCCAACGAGCCGGTCAGCACTCTCTACATCGGCGGCGGCACTCCCTCCCTCCTCTCCCCATCTCTCATGCAAAGGCTCGTCACCGGCATCGCCCAGGCCGTGTGCCTCGATGACGTCGAGGAATTCACCGTCGAGGTCAACCCCGACGATGTCTCCGCGCCCTATATCTCCGCCCTCCACGCCCTCGGCGTAAATCGCGTGAGCATGGGCGTGCAGAGCTTCATCGACGACGAGCTGCGTGCAATCAACCGCCGCCACACCGCCAGCCAGGCCATCGAGGCCGTTGCAGCTATTCGCCAAGCCGGAATCTCCAATATCAGCCTCGACCTCATCTACGGCCTCCCAGGCCAGTCGCTCGCCTCCTGGCAAGTGTCGCTCTCCCGGGCCATCGCCCTAAGGGTGCCTCACCTCTCCTGCTACAACCTCTCCTACGAGGAGGGCACTCGCCTCTACCGCATGCGCCAAGCCGGAACCATCACCGAGTGCCCCGACGACGACTGCATAGCAATGTACGACCTCCTCTGCCACACTCTCTCCCGCAATGGCTACGAGCACTACGAGGTCTCCAATTTCGCTCTCCCGGCCATGCACTCCCGCCACAACTCCTCCTACTGGTCCGGCGACATCTACCTCGGCCTTGGAGCCGCCGCACACAGCTTCAATGGCATCGCCACTCGCAGCTTCAATATCGCCGACGCTCGCCGCTACATCGCAGCAATCTCCTCCGGCTGCCTCGCTTGCGAGCGCGAAACCGCAACCCTCCACGAGCAATACGACGAATATGTGATGATTCACCTCCGCACAAGCCGCGGAATCAGCGAGGCCGAGGTCCTGCGTCTCTTCGGACAGCCTTTCCTCGACCACCTCAACCGTGAGGCTCGCCCTTTCATCGCCCGCAACCTCCTCACCCACGCCGCCGGCGCCTACCGCCTCACCCACGCCGCCGTTATGCTCTCCGACTCCATAATCCGCTCCCTAATGCTCTAACCCCC
>CAMGFF010000234.1 GCA_946055125.1 uncultured Prevotellaceae bacterium
TTAAAAAATTGCCCTATATCAAGCTGATTGGGGTTAAAGGAAACATAGCAAGCTGACATGGAAGACAAGAACCTGAAGCGGTGGTTTGTGCTGCGGGACTTGAAGCGGGCAAATGCCAAGGAGCGAGCCTACGAGATGCTGCGGCACAAGGGGGGCGAGGAGATGGAGGTGTTTACTCCAATGATGAAGCGAGCCTACGAGCGCCATGGTCGCAAAGAGATAGTGGATGTGCCTGTGGTGAGCGACCTGCTGTTTGTGCGTGCGAGCCGACGGAGTCTCGACCCGATAGTGGCCGACACGCCCACGCTGCAATACCGCTTTGTGAAGGGCGGCAGGCAGAACGAGCCGATGACGGTGCGCGATGATGAGATGAATCGCTTTATGGCTGCTGTGAATGGCATTGATGATGTGAAATACTACACGCCCGAGGAGGTGTCGCCGGCTATGTACGACAAGCGCATAGTGATAGTGGGCGGCCGGCTCGATGGCTATGAGGGGCGGCTGAAGACCACGCGCGGGTCGCGGGTGAAGCGGCTCATAGTGGAGCTGCCGGGGCTGCTGGCAGCCGGCGTGGAGGTGGATGCGCAATACATAAGGCTGCTGAAGTGAGAGCGAGGCGGCAGGATTGTGGAAATTGCAGTGAAAAAAATATGAAATAATTCAGCTCATTGCGGGCTGCGATGTGGTATTAATCAATTAACAAGAAGTTTTTTCGTATAGAATGAGGCGGCCCGAAGTGGCTGCCCAAGAAAGATTTTTATGACAAAACCTGCGAAGAAAAGAATACTGATTAATACTAATCATTTTTATCCCGAAGTGTTCAGGGTGAACGATGTGGCATTTGACCTTGCAGCCCGCGGACATGAGGTGACAGTGATAACGTGTATACCAAATTATCCACAGGGCACCACATTCCCCGGTTATGGGCTGCTGAAGCGGCGCCGGGAGATGGTGCGCGGGGTGGATGTGATAAGGGTGCCGGTGATACCGCGCGGCAAGGGCGGCGGGCTGAGGCTGATGCTCAACTACATGAGCTATCTGGTGTCGGCAACGCTGCGCGTGCTGCTGCTGGTGGTGCAGAAGCGATTCGACTGCATCGTGGTGCATGAGACGTCGCCGGTGACGGTGGGCATTCCGGCGGCGATAGTGAAAATGTGCCAGCGCATACCGATGTACTTCTGGGTGCTCGACTTGTGGCCGGAGAGCCTCACGGCGGCGGGTGGCATAAAGAACAAGGCGGTGCTTGGGTTCTTCACCCGGCTCACGAGGTGGCTCTATGGCAAGTCGGACAAGATACTGATAAGCTCGGAGGGCTTCCGCCGGTCGATATGCGAGAAGGGCGACTTCGGGCAAAAGCTGGTGCATTTCCCCAACTGGTGCGAGGACGAGCTGACGGCCTCGGCGGGCAAGGGGCAGATACCGCCGCTGCCCGCGGGATTCAGGATAATGTATGCCGGCAACATAGGCGAGGCGCAGGACTTTGAGGCTGTGATGCAGGCTGCGCTGGCTCTGCGTGGCACCGATGTGAGGTGGCTGCTTGTGGGCGATGGCCGCAAGCGCGAGTGGGTGGAGCGCTTTGTGGGTGAGCATGGGCTTGCCGACAATGTGCTGCTGCTGGGCCATCACCCCTTGGAGATGATGCCGGGCTTTTTTGCGCAGGCCGACATAATGCTGCTCTCGCTGAAGGATGAGCTGATATTCAACCTTACGGTTCCGGCTAAGCTCCAGACCTATATGGCAGTGGGGAAGCCGGTGATTGCCATGCTCAATGGCGAGGGGGCTGAGATAGTGAGGCTGTCGGGCTGCGGCTATGCCGTGGCAGCCGGCGACCACATGGCGCTTACTGCCAAGGTGAGGGAGCTTGCCGGGCGCAACGACGGCCTCGCCGCGCTTGGAGCGAGGGGCAGGGAATACTATGAGCGCAATTACAGCAAGGAGAGGGTGCTTGGCAAGTTGCACGGCATAATAGAGGGTGAGTGAGCAGGTGATGATTTGCGAGATGATGGGCAGTGAGAGAGTGGGCAGAGGCCCGGTGGTGTGTTGCTATTGGCGTGGCAAACCTAAGGGTGATGAGCCGTGACATGAGCTGATGCTTTTGCAAGGTGGATAAATAAGTATATATATTGATTGGATTAAAAATGTGGTAGAAAATGGAAATGATGATGTATTTTGTTGTGTTTGTAATAGCATTTGCGATGACCACCTACATGGTGCCGCGCATATTGCTGCTGTCGATGCGCAAGCGGCTGATAGATAAGCCCGATGAGCGCAAGATTCACACTGTGACGTCGTCGCGGCTTGGCGGGGTGTCGTTTTATCCGAGCATCCTGGTTGCGGTGAGCGTCACGGTGTCGTTGTATGGGATAGTCGACCGCCATATAATGACGGGTACGGTGTCGGTGCAGTTTCTGATAGCGTCGGCGGCGTGCCTGATAATGTATCTGGTGGGTCTGTTTGACGACATTGTCGGGGTGCGCTACCGCAAGAAATTCGTGTTTCAGGTTTTGGCGTCGCTCATTGTCGTTTCGTCGGGGCTTTGGATCAACGATTTCCACGGCTTTCTGGGCATCAACGAGGTGGCATGGTGGGTGGGGGCTCCGCTCACGGTGCTGTTGCTGGTGTATGTGATGAATGCCATCAACCTTATCGACGGCATCGAT
Organism: uncultured Prevotellaceae bacterium; assembly: GCA_946055125.1. GTDB lineage: Bacteria > Bacteroidota > Bacteroidia > Bacteroidales > Muribaculaceae > CALZFJ01. Next base: position 2,661 of record CAMGFF010000234.1, read on the forward strand.
GGGCTCTGCTCGGGGCTTTCGATAGTGGCGATGGTGGTTTTCACAACTTGCTTTATCTTGCTGGGCGATGTGCCACAGGCGCTGATGGCTATTGCCACTGTGGGCACGCTACTTGCTTTTTTCCGCTACAACGTGCGGGGCTTCGCTCACCGGTCGCTGAAGATATTCATGGGCGACGCCGGGAGCCTTGCCCTGGGCATGATGCTGGGAATATGTGCGATAAAGCTGGTGCAGCACCGCGACCTGCGGCTTGGCGAGAGCTCTTCGCTGTTGCTGGCCTACTCGGTGCTCATCATTCCGTGCTTTGATGTGCTACGGGTGATGCTTCACCGCTTCAAGATAAAGAAGAACATGTTTTTGCCCGACCGCAGCCACATTCACCACAAGCTGCTTGCCGTGGGGCTTAATCCGAGGCAGTCGCTGCTGTTGATTCTGGCAATGTCGCTGGCATTTATAGGTATGAATGTGACGATGAACTACTACGGCGTGTCGATAGAGCTCACGGTGCTTGCCGACGTGGTGGTTTACACGGTGGTGAACATACTGATTACGCGCAAGATACCGGCCGACGCCGAATATAAGGTGGCGATGACTGAGCGCCATTATGCAAATATAAGCCGCCGCCGGCGCAGGTTCTTGTTTTTCTGAGAGGGAGCCGGGGCGCGAAGTGCAAGAATCTTTTTTTAGAAACACTATAATATTTAGGATGCGACCATTTGAGGATATAAGGATTGCGGTGGCTGGTACGGGCTATGTGGGCCTGTCGATTGCCACGCTGCTGGCGCAGCACCACAAGGTGACTGCGGTGGATGTGATTGCCGACAAGGTGGAGAAGATTAACCGCCGGGTGTCGCCCATTCAAGACGAGTATATTGAGAAGTTTTTTGCCGAGAGGGAGCTCAGCCTCACTGCCACGCTCGACGGCGCGTCGGCCTACCGCGACGCCGACATAGTGGTGATTGCCGCGCCCACCAACTACGACCCGGTGAAGAACTTCTTCGACACGCACTGCATTGAGGACGTGATTGACCTGGTGCTTGAGGTGAATCCCGAGGCGGTGATGGTGATAAAGAGCACCATTCCGGTGGGCTATTGCCGCGGGCTCTATCTCAAGTATGCCGAGAAATTCAAGGCCATGGGGCCGATGGCCGACGGTCACCGCCGCGAGCTGCGACTGCTCTTCTCGCCCGAGTTTCTGCGCGAGAGCAAGGCACTCTACGACAACCTCTATCCCTCGCGCATCATAGTGGGCTATCCCAAGATGCTCGGCGGGGAGTGGAAGGCCGAGGACGAGGCTATCAGCCACATTCAGGGCAACCACAGCCGCGACTATGCCGCCACCTTTGCCAGGCTGCTGGTGGAGGGAGCCGAGGGAGCGTCGAAGGACAATCCAGTGCACCCCGAGTATGCAGCCACGAAGAACATTCCGGTGCTCTTCATGGGGCTGAAGGAGGCCGAGGCGGTGAAGCTCTTTGCCAACACCTATCTGGCGCTGCGCGTGAGCTACTTCAACGAGCTCGACACCTACGCCGAGATGAAGG
>CAMGFF010000235.1 GCA_946055125.1 uncultured Prevotellaceae bacterium
AAGGTTAATTAAGTAAGCGATTCCTGGCAGTGATGCCGGGGATTATTTTTTTATACGCCCCACAACAAGGGAGGGGGGCACCGCAGCACGCATTGTGACCCCCACTCTACATTAATTTATTTTTTCCATTGCCCCCCTGCGTGGATGGAGCGCTTATTGCTTTATGAACTTGGCCGACCGGGTGGCGGTTGTCACCACATACAACCCCGGCATAAGACCAGAAGTGTCGATGCTTGCCGAGCTTTGACTTCCGGTGGTGCTGTGCAGCAGTGTGCCGGCGATGCTGTAGATGCTGATTATGCCAATTGGGCCGTCGGCCTCAACGTGGAGCATGGCTGCCCGGCCGTCGTGCCACACGCGCAACGATGGACCAGCAGCAATAGGCCGCACAGCAGTGACATCGGCCGACAGGCGGTAAAGGCCATAGCCGAAGCCCATGGTGTAGAAATAGAGGTCGACGGTGCTCTCTCCCACTTTCTCGGCCTTGAAGAAAGAGCCCACCGAGGGATTGGAGCCATAGGCACTGGCAGTGGAGCCGAGTTCGGGAATGGTGGCGAGGGTGGCATTGGCTGCCGTCACATCTTTAATCGAGAAACCACCGCAATAATTCTTGCCAGAGGGATGCACCAGTATCTCGTGCCCATCGATATTGAAGAAAGCTCCGCCGAGCGAGCTGTTGCGAGCCGGGGCAGTGGTGCTTGAGCCTGTGAGCATCGCGCCTCGGTCGCCGTTGTCGTAGCGGTAGAAGCCTTGATTACGCACCATATAGAGGAACTTGGCTGGGTCGTCGGCACTGTAAGGTATCACGATACCAGCCGTGCTTGCCGCTATGGAGAGGCCGGGATAAGTGAGCAACTCCTTAAACTCACCTCCAGCTATGTGCACGGCATACACCGTCTTTTGCCCATTGGGATAGACATACACATAGCCGCCCTCGGCCGAGAACACGTCGCCCGAGGCTGCCACAAAGTTGGCCTGCCCGGTGGCGTGGGCAGGAATGGTGAAGTCCACCCTGTGCGAAGTGCTCTCGCCCTTGCGGGTGATATACACCGTGGCCGGCATCGAAGAGTAGCCGGCCTCGCCGCGCTGAATGAGGTTGTCGGCATCGTCGGTGGTGATTCCGTGCATAGGAAAGCCATCGGATATGGCAGCTTCGCTGCACGATTGGTCGATGGTGAGAAGCTTTGCGGTGCCGTAGTCGCTGATCATGAAACAGCCATCTATCACGGCCGCCTGCTGCCCGGTCTTGTAGGTTGCATTGGTTCCGGCGGGGAAATTCACGGGGAGGTTGCCGTCGGCCACAGTGCGCGTCCACACCTTTTCTACAATAAGGTTTAGAGGCTCTACTGCCTCGGGCACAGAGCTCCAGTCGATTTCGGTGAGTTGTGGAAGCTCATTCTTCTTCAGGCTGTTGGAAGTTATCATCTGCATACCCATTTCGCCATATTTGCGGTAGTTGGCTTCGCTGTCGACCACCCAGCAGGCACAGCTGAGCCCGGCATTGTGGTACTTGAGCAGCAGTTGCTGGTCGAAGTAGCCCACCGAGATTGAAGGCTCAATCCCATTGTCGCGGCACCACTCCACTTTCGACTCGGCAAGCGAGGTGCAAAGAAACTGGCACTTCACAGTGGGATAATGCTCGCGAATGTAGAGCAGCGACGACTGCATAGAGGTGAGGAACACCGCTCTGTCGAGCAGGCCCTTCTGCGACACCAGCTCTACAAGACCCGGGAAACTGCTCATGTCGTTGTTGTTGATGCCTCTTGCCCACTTCAGCTCCATCACCGGGAAAACGCCTTTCTCCAGGCAAATGTCGAGATACTCGGCCACGGTGCAAATTGAGCCGGTGTAGGTCACGCCGCCGCGCGTCTGAGAATAGGATTCGGCGGCAAGCTCCTCAAAAGAGGCATCGACCACGGTGAGCGAGCCGCCGAGGCGCGATGTGGTTTCGTCGTGGCTTATCACATATTGGCCATCGGCAGTGACGCGCACGTCACACTCCAGCCCGTCGAAGCCATTGATTTCCACACCATTGATAAAACTCTCACGGGTGTTCTCCACACCTATTGATGAGCCACGGTGCCCCACAAGCAGAGGCTTCCACGCAACCATCGAAGTGGCAGAAAAAATCACAAGCCACAGCAATGCAAATGTCCGTTTCATAATTCAGAAATTTTTTGGGTTAGTTACATGGCATATCTTATAATTGTGTTCTCAAAATTAGGGAAAAAAGCAATAATTCACAAAAAAACGACCGCATTTTTCGGCAAGTGAAATTTTTTCGCGTTTTTTTGCCTATGGTGTGTGATTTTTTTGTACTTTTGCGGAGATAAACAGCTGTGTTGTTGTATGGCACGGCGCAAACTTATTTTTTTTACAAAACAAAATGATTAACGTAACTTTTCCAGATGGAAGTGTAAAGCAGTTTGAGCAAGGTGTTACCCCTTATCAGATTGCCGAGAGTATCAGCCCGCGATTTGCACAAGACGTGCTGGCTGCTACTGTGAACGATGAGGAATGGGATATCTCGCGACCAGTTTGTAGTGATTGCGCGATAAAGCTGTTCAAGTGGGACGACGCCGAGGGCAAGCATGCCTTCTGGCACACATCGGCACACCTTCTTGCTGAGGCACTTCAAGAGCTTTACAAGGGCATACAATTCGGTATTGGCCCTGCTATTGAGAACGGATTCTACTACGACATTGACCCGGGTGAGAACACAATCACCAGCGCCGACTTCCCCAAGATTGAGGCCAAGATGGCCGAGCTTGCCGCCAAGAAGGAGGACGTGGTGCGCCGGGAAATCTCGAAGGCCGACGCGCTTAAGTCCTTTGGCGACCGAGGCGAGACCTACAAGTGCGAGCTTATCAGCGAGCTTGAGGACGGCCACATCACCACCTACACCCAGGGTGCTTTCACCGACCTTTGCCGTGGCCCGCACTTGCCCAACACAGGCGTGATCAAGGCCATCAAGATACTTTCGCTTGCCGGAGCCTACTGGCGCGGCGACGAGAAGCGCAAGCAGATGCTGCGCGTGTATGCCATCACATTCCCAAAGAAGAAGATGCTCGACGAGTATCTCGCCATGCTCGAGGAGGCCAAGAAACGCGACCACCGCAAGCTGGGCAAGGAGATGGAGCTCTTCGCTTTCTCGCAGAACGTGGGTCCTGGCCTGCCACTGTGGCTGCCTAAGGGTGCCGCCCTGCGCGACCGCCTGGAGCAATTCCTGCGCAAGATTCAGAAGCGCTACGGCTACCTGCAGGTGATTACCCCGCACATTGGCAACAAGATGCTCTACGTCACCTCCGGCCACTACGCAAAATATGGCAAGGACTCGTTCCAGCCCATCCACACTCCCGAGGAGGGCGAGGAATACTTCCTCAAGCCTATGAACTGCCCTCACCACTGCGAAATCTACAAGACTTCGCCACGCAGCTACAAGGACCTGCCACTGCGATTCGCCGAGTTTGGCACTGTGTACCGCTATGAGCAGAGTGGTGAGCTCCACGGACTGACGCGCGTGCGCGGCTTCACGCAGGACGACGCACACCTCTTCTGCACGCCCGACCAGCTCAAGGACGAGTTCCTCAAGGTGATGGATATTATCTTCTACATCTTCAAGGCTCTCGACTTCAAGAACTTTGAGGCACAGATTTCACTGCGCGACCCCAACAACAAGGAGAAATACGTGGGCACCGACGAGAACTGGGAGAAGGCAGAGCGTGCCATCATTGAGGCTTGCGCCGAAAAGGGACTCAACGCCCGCACCGAACTTGGCGAGGCCGCTTTCTACGGGCCAAAGCTCGACTTCATGGTGAAGGACGCCATTGGCCGCCGCTGGCAGCTCGGAACAATACAGGTGGACTACAACCTGCCCGAGCGATTCGGACTGGAATACACCGGAGCCGACAACCAGAAGCACCGCCCCGTGATGATTCACCGCGCCCCCTTCGGCTCGATGGAGCGCTTCGTGGCCGTGCTGCTCGAGCACACCGCCGGCAAGTTGCCGCTGTGGCTCGCCCCCGACCAGGTGGTGGTGCTGCCCATCAGCGAGAAATACAACGACTACGCACGCAGCGTGGTGGCCAAGCTCGCCGAGAAGGATATCCGCGCATTCGTCGACGACCGAAACGAGAAGATTGGCAAGAAAATTCGCGACAATGAGCTCAAAAGAATACCCTATTTGCTCATCGTAGGCG
>CAMGFF010000236.1 GCA_946055125.1 uncultured Prevotellaceae bacterium
CCTTCTGGCGGAACTTCACGTTGTCGATTTTCATGAAGTAGGTGGAGTAGCGCTCAGGCTCGTCGACCATGTTGAGCACGAGCAGTCCGCCCACCTGTGCCATTGCCTCCACTTGCAGCACGCCCGGCATCACCGGCTCCTGAGGGAAGTGACCCTGGAAGAAGGGCTCGTTGCCCGAGATGTTCTTCAGTCCCACGATGTGAGTGTCGCCCAGCTCGATAATCTTGTCGACGAGCAGGAAGGGGTAGCGGTGGGGGAGAAGCTGGCGAATGCGGTTCACGTCCATAATGGGAGCCACATTGGGGTTATACACCGGTGCCTGCATGTCCTGGCGCTTCAGCTCGCGGCGTATCTTCTTGGCGAAAGTGGTGTTGATGGTGTGCCCCGGACGAATGGCTATGACGTGTCCCTTGAGCGGACGGCCAATGAGGGCTATGTCGCCAAGCACGTCGAGCAGCTTGTGGCGTGCCGGCTCATTGTCGAAGAGCAGCGGGCTGTCGTTGATATATCCCAGCTCGCTCACGTTCTTGTGGGGCACTCCCATGGTGTCGGCTATCTTGTCGAGTTCTTCCTGAGCCAGGGGCTGGTCGTAGATCACGATGGCGTTGTTGAGGTCGCCGCCCTTTATGAGGTTGGCATTCAACAGTGGCATAATCTCGCGCACAAACACGAATGTGCGGCAGGCCGAGATTTGGTCCTTGAAGTTGTCGAGGCTCTTTAGCGAGGCAAACTGGTTGTTGAGCACGGGCGACTTGAATTCCACCATGGTGTCGATGCTGAACTTGTCGTCGGGCAGGATGAGGAACGAAGAGCCTGTGGCCTCATCCACCATCTCAATCTTTTGCTTCACTATGTAGTAGTTTTTCTCAATTGCCTGCTCCTCGTAGCCCGCTTCATCGATTTTCTCGGCATATTCGCGGGCACTGCCGTCGAGGATGGGAAGCTCGGGGGCGTTCACCTTGATGTGGCAGTTGTCGATGCCGGCGGCATAGAGCGATGCGAGTGCGTGCTCAATGGTGCTCACGCGGGCGTCGCCATTGGCTATCACCGTGCCGCGGGTGGTTTCCACCACGTTCTCGGCGAGGGCGGTAATCACGGGCGAGCCTTCGAGGTCGGTGCGCTCAAATTTGATGCCATAGTTCACCGGAGCCGGGTTGAACGAGGCTTCAATATTCAGGCCGGAGTGCAGTCCCTTGCCGGCCACTGTAAATGCGCTTTTTAATGTGCGTTGCTTCATATCGTAATATGTTTTTTTATGTTATTTTTTGCTTGAGAATGCGTGGCTACTGGAGCTTTTTCTTGATGTCGGTCACATCAGCATAGAGCGAGCCGAGTTTCTTCACCCACACTGCCTGGCGGGCGAAGTCGCGGGCCGGCACTGCGGGGTAGCCCATGAGCACGTTGCCGTCGCCCACGTTGTTTGGGATTCCGCTCTGTGCGCCTATCTGGTTGCGGCTGCCCACGTTGATGTGTCCGGCAAAGCCCACCTGGCCGCCAATCATGTTGTGGCTGCCGAGCTTGGTTGAGCCTGCGATGCCGGTCTGAGCGGCAATCACGGTGTGCTCGCCAATCTCCACGTTGTGTGCCACCTGAATCAGGTTGTCGAGCTTCACGCCCCGGTGAATGTGGGTTGAGCCCATGGTGGCGCGGTCGATGGTGGTGTTGGAGCCAATCTCCACGTCGTCGTCGATTACCACGTTGCCTATCTGCGCTATTTTCTCATATCCATTGGCTGTGGGGGCAAAGCCGAAGCCGTCGCCGCCTATCACCACTCCGGCGTGCAGAATGCAGCCATTGCCTATGCGGCAGCCGTGATACACTTTCACGCCGGGATAGAGCGTCACATTGTCGCCAATGGTCACACCGTCGCCCACATACACTTGCGGATATATCTTCACGTGCTTGCCTATTGTCACGCCCTTGCCTATGTAGGCAAAGGCCCCAAGGTAGATGTCGGCGGGCAGCACCACGCCCTCGCTCACATAGCTGGGCTGCTCTATTCCGCTTTTTTCAGCCATCTGGCTGTTCACGAAGTTGAGCAGGTCGGCAAGGGTGGCGTAGGGGTCGGCCACGCGGATAAGTGTGGCGCTCACCGGCTTCTCCGGCTCAAAGTCGCTGCGCACGAGCACTGCCGATGCCTCGGTGGTGTAGATGAAATGGGTATATTTTGGGTTGGCCAAGAAAGTGAGGCATCCCTTTTTAGCTTCTTCGATTTTTGCAAAATTGTTGATAATGACATTGCTGTCGCCTTCAACTGTTCCTCTCACGAGTGCCGCCAATTGGCTTGCAGTTAATTCCATATTTCCGGTTCGTTTATATCGTTTTCAATGTGCAAAATTGCAAAAAAAAGCCGACATAGCCAAACCTTTATAGCAAATAGTTGGTTTTGTGGCGTAAAAATACACATTTTAGCGTTCTTTTTGCCTGAAGAAGCTTCACGTTTTGTTGTCGTTCTATGCGCATTTATCGCAGGGAGGCAGTGGCGCGAATGGAGTGTTACAGATTGTAAGTGACCTGTTGTCTTGCCGGTGCTGTGTGCCGACATTTTGCCGCGTCATCGTTTCTTGGCGGTGGAAAATTAAGGGTAAATAAAGTGTTTCAATAGTTAATTATGGTGAAATTTGTGGCAAACTGCTATGTTGGAGGTTGTGAAAAATTATTTTTCGCAAAAAAATCACTGAAAAATGACCAATGAATAAAAATTTGCATTACTTTTGTAGTGCCGTTACAGGAGCGAGCAGCCTTGGCGGCAAGTTAAAAACACAAAAAACACAATTAAAAATACCATTAAAATTTCTATCACACTATGAACGTAAATGAAATTTTGTCGAATCTTGAGGCAAAGCACCCCGGTGAGAAAGAGTATTTGCAGGCAGTGCGCGAAGTGTTGCTGTCGGTGAAGGACGTATATAATCAGCACCCCGAATTTGAGAAGGCTAAGATTATTGAGCGCATGGTGGAGCCCGACCGCATATTCACCTTCCGCGTGGCTTGGGTCGACGACAAGGGCGAGGTGCAGACCAACATAGGCTATCGTGTGCAATTCAACAATGCCATTGGCCCGTATAAGGGCGGAATTCGCTTCCACGCTTCGGTGAATCTCTCTATCCTCAAGTTCTTGGGATTTGAGCAGACTTTCAAGAACGCTCTCACCACGCTGCCCATGGGTGGCGGCAAGGGAGGCTCCGACTTCAGCCCGCGCGGCAAAAGCGACGCCGAGATTATGCGCTTCTGCCAGGCTTTCATCCTTGAGCTGTGGCGCAACCTTGGCCCCGACCGCGACGTGCCTGCCGGCGATATAGGCGTAGGCGGACGCGAGGTGGGCTATATGTTTGGCATGTACAAGAAGCTCGCCCAGGAGCACACCGGCACTTTCACCGGCAAGGGTCTGGAGTTTGGCGGATCGAAGATTCGTCCCGAGGCTACGGGCTTTGGCGCTTGCTACTTCGTGCGCAATATGCTCAAGACCAAGGGCGAGGACTTCGCCGGAAAGACTGTGGCAATCTCGGGCTTCGGCAATGTGGCTTGGGGCGCTGCCACCAAGGCCACTCAGCTTGGCGCAAAGGTGGTGACTATCTCGGGTCCCGACGGATATGTGTATGACCCCGACGGCATTTCGGGCGAGAAGATCGACTATATGCTACAGCTCCGTTCAAGCGGCGAGGATATTGTGGAGCCCTATGTGGAGAAATTCCCCGGCGCCACGTTCTATCCCGGCCGTCGCCCATGGGAGGTGAAGGTGGATATCGCCATGCCATGCGCCACCCAGAACGAGGTGAGCAAGGAGGATGCCGACAACCTGGTGAAGAATGGCGTGCTCTGCGTGGGTGAGGTGTCGAACATGGGCTGCACCCCCGAGGCTATCGACACTTTCATCGAGAACAAGATTATGTATGGCCCGGGCAAGGCCGTGAACGCCGGTGGAGTGGCCACTTCGGGCCTGGAGATGAGCCAGAATGCAATGCACCTCTCCTGGAGCGAGGCTGAGGTCGACGAGAAGCTCCACGGCATCATGAATGACATCCACACACAGTGCGTGAAATATGGCACCGAGGACGATGGCTACATCAACTACATGAAGGGAGCCAACATTGCCGGCTTCATGAAGGTGGCTCATGCCATGATGGCACA
>CAMGFF010000237.1 GCA_946055125.1 uncultured Prevotellaceae bacterium
CGACTGTTGAGAGACACCAGAAGTCCCCATTCGTTTTGTTTTGTCCTGCTCGTCATTTGTGCATTTATTTGGTTTTAGGTTTACTCCATTCGTCGAGTAGAAAGGCTATCGACTGATAAGGCACGCCGGTGTTAGAGCACAGGCCAATCTCGCAGGTGCGGCTGTTGGAGAAGCCCCGCTTCACGCCAGCCACCTCGAGCTGCCGGCGCAGTTTGCGCAGCGCCCAGGCATTCACCTCGGGGTGGGTGAAGCCCTTGTCGCCGGCAAAGCCGCAGCACCCTACCTCCTCGGGCACTATCACGTGCCGCGAGCACATCTGTGCCAGAGCCGTTATCTTCCCGGCAAGGCCCATCTTGCGGGTAGAGCAGGTGATATGCACAGCCACAGGCTCGTCGATTGGGGTAATGTCGAGGTCGGGCACCACATAGTCGTGCAAGAACTCGGCGGCCTCCAGCACCGTCACCTTTGTCATCTTCTCCCTCATGCGGTGCAGGCAGGGGCTTTGGTCGCACATTATGGGGTACTTGCCATTCTTCGATGCTTTGAGGAGAGCCTCCTCAAGCTCGTAGGTCTTGCGATCGGCAATGTCGGGCATACCCTTGCTCTCCCATATTGTGCCGCAGCACAGGTTGCTCATACCCTCGGGGAACACCACCTCCCAGCCGGCTTTCTGCAGGAGTTGCACCATCTTGTCCACTAAGTCCACTTTCACCGCATCGGTCTTTGCTGCGCCCATGGTCTGGTTGATGCAGCTTGGGAAATACACCACCTTCTTGTTGCTGCACTTGAGCGTGTGCTTGCCCGAGTAGTGAGCACCGGGCAGAGCCGGAGTCCACTGTGGCAGACCTATTGTGTGCATTGCCTTGCCAATGGCCCTCACCCCCGAGTCGCCCACCACAGCCTGTAGGGTGCCGGCAGCAGTGAGCACGGGGCGCAGTGCGCCCTCTATGCGGTGCAGGTTGCGGGCGGCAAAGTCGCCAATCTTGTAGCCGAGGCTGCCTTGCGGCAGCTGCTCGGCGCGGAGGTCGTGAATCATCTCGCCCACATTGATTTTCATGGGGCAGGAGGTGCTGCACAGCCCGTCGCCGGCGCATGTGGCGTTGCCGTAGTATCGGAATTGCTTCTCAAGCCGCCTCAGGCGTGCCGGGTCGTCGCCGGTGTCTCGCAGGCGCGAAATCTCGCGCTGCACCACAATGCGCTGGCGCGACGAGAGCGTGAAGCCGCATGTGAGGCAGTTCACCTCGCAGAAGCCGCACTCAATGCACTTGTTCACATGGTCGTTGGTGAGCGGCATAGGTTTGAAGTCCTTCAGGTAGCACTCCGGGTCGTCGTTGAAGATTACGCCGGGGTTGAGCAGGTTCTTCGGGTCGAAGAGCTGCTTCACCTCGTGCATTATCCCGTAGGCTTTCTCGCCCCACTCTTTCTTCACAAAAGGAGCCATGTTGCGCCCTGTGCCGTGCTCGGCCTTCAGCGAGCCGTCGTATTTATCCACCACCAACTTCTCCACGGCTTCCATAAGGCCCTGGTACTTCTTCACCTCGGCCTCGCTGTTGAAGTCCTGGGCGATGATGAAGTGGTAGTTGCCCTCGAGCGCGTGGCCGTAGATGCACGAGTCGTCGTAGCCGTGCTCCACCAGCATCTCGGCAAGGTCGACGGTGGCACGGGGCAGGTCCTCGATGTGGAATGCCACGTCCTCGATAATCACCGTGGTGCCAAGCGGGCGTGTGCCACCCACCGAGGGGAAAATGCCCGAGCGAATGGCCCAGTATTTCGAGTATTCGGCGGGATTGTCGGTAAACACGGCCGGCACATAGAGCTTGAAGGGCTTGAGCAGCTCGTTGATTGCCTCGATGTTCTTCAGCAGCTCCTCTTTCGTGTCGGCCTTGGTCTCGGTGAGTACGGCGGTGAGCCCCTCGCCGGTGGTGTCGTTGACCGAGGAGAGCGACTTCTTGTCGAGCATCTCGGCGCTGTGCACGGGGCCGTTCTTCATCGCCACCACAGCCTCGCAGGCGGTGCGCATGTCGCTGAAGTAGAGCATAGCGCTTGCCGAGTGCTTGTGCAGGTGCCCGGTGGCCATCTTAAATTCGCTAGCAAAGCCCAGAGTGCCCTCCGAGCCCACCATGAGGTGTGTGATTATCTTGAAAGGGTCGGTATACACCACAAATGGGTAAATATTCAGTCCCGTGACGTTCTTTATGGCATATTTGTGCTTGATACGCGCCACAAGCTCCTTGTCGGCGTTCACGCGGTCGCGCAGCTCCTCGATTTTCTTTATGAAGAGAGGGTGAGTGCGGCGGAAGCTGTCGCAGCTGCGGCGGTCGCCGGTGTCGAGAATGGTGCCGTCGGCCAGCACAATGCGCAGTGATTGCAGCACGCGGTCGCTGTTGGCGTGCGTTCCGCAGTTCATTCCCGAAGCATTGTTCATCACGATACCACCCACCATAGCCGACTTCTTCGAGGCGGGGTCGGGCGAGAATATGCGTCCGTAGGGCTTCAGTATCTCATTCACGCGCTCGCCCACGATACCGGGCTGGAGGGTGATGGTCAGCGCATCGGACGAAACCTCATAGCGCTCCCAGTTCTTTCCGGCCACGATAAGAATCGAGTCGGTGACAGCCTGGCCCGAGAGGCTTGTTCCGGCCGCGCGGAAAGTCACCGGCAGCTCCAGCTTGTCGGCCAGCCGCAGCAGCCGCGCCACCTCATCCTCGTCTTTCGACCTCACCACTATTTTGGGCAGGTGTCGGTAGAATCCGGCGTCGGTGCCCCATGCGAGGCAGTGCAGGTCGTCGGTGTAAATCCTGTCCTTGGGAATAAACTCCCGGGCAGCCTTGAGAAACTTTTTATATTGCTCGTCCATTGTGTGTGTATATGGCTTTTTTCAGTCTATCGGTATAAATAGTATTTTGCCGAGCGTGCTTTGAATGCCTCGGCGTCCTTGTTCCAGTAGTCGATGATGTCGGCCACGCGGTAGTTCTTGGTGAAGCGCTTGCGTATCTCGTCGCTACCGCACACCTTGTCGAACATGTTGAAGCGCTTCTCCACGCCCTCCAGCCCGAAAGCCTTGTGCTCGGGATACATCTCGGCAAGCACCTGCATCGCATAGAATTGAATGAGCGAGAGGTTGGCGTCGAGCGTGTCGGTGATGTAAATCTGCACGCCCTGCAAGTTCTCGCCCTTTCCGGTGCCATAGAAAGGCTTGTAGTGGATAGGGCGGAATATCACGCCGGGCAGTTGCAGCCCATTCATCTTCTTGGCAAACTTCTCGGCATCAATCCACTGCGCACCTATGAGCTGGAAAGGCAGCGTGTAGCCCACGCCGATTGATATTCCATAAAGCTCGCCGAGGATTCCCGTGGCGGGATAGTAGTCGCTCACGTCGGGATTGGGAATGTGGGGCGACGGCAGAAGCCACGGCATCTCGGTCTGGCGGTAGTTCATGTAGCGGTGCCAGCCGGTCATCGGCACCACGGTGAGCTTCACCTTCTTGCCGCCGGCAAGCAGGCCCTCCTCATTGAGCATAATGGCAAGTTCGCCGGGAGTGAGGCCATAGAGATAGGGAATGGGGAACTGGCTCACAAAAGAGGTGAAGCCCTCCTCCACCAAGTTGCCCTCCACCTTGTAGCCGCCAAGCGGATTGGGGCGGTCGAGCACCACAAATTCCTTGCCTTGCTCGGCACAGGCCTCCATTGCCACGCCCATGGTGCTGATGAAGGTGAACGAGCGGCAGCCTATGTCCTGAATGTCGTAGACCAGCACGTCAACGTCCTTGAGCATCTCCTTGGTGGGCTTGCGCGTCTTGCCATAGAGCGAATACACTTTCACGCCCGTGGCGGGGTCGGTGGAGTCGCCCACCTTGTCGCCGGCGTGCACATCGCCGCGCACTCCGTGCTCGGGACCGTAGAGTGCCACAAGCTGCACGTTCTCGGCCTCGTGCAGAATATCCACTGTCGATTTCAGGTTGTTGTCCACTCCGGTGGGGTTGGTGATAAGACCCACGCGCTTCCCCTCGAGCACCTTGAAGCCGCCGTCGCGCAGAGTTTCCACGCCGGGCTTCACCAGCGCACTCGCCGCCACCGCAGCGGCGGCAAAAGCCATCACAAAAAATATCTTCTTAATCAT
>CAMGFF010000238.1 GCA_946055125.1 uncultured Prevotellaceae bacterium
CAATAATTTGTCATTTGAAGAAATTTAGAAAAAAGAAAAAGTCATTATGCGTGATATTTTTTATTTAATTACGACATTTATCAAATACAAAAAATCATAGAAGGACAAAAATCTTTAAATGATTTGATTATAAACAAACTTTAAATAGTTAAATTGCAATAATACTATACCAAAAAAAGAAACTCGTGGCGCGCGACTGCTCTTGAGCCGGCACCACGAGAATATTGCTATTCACAGGAAAATTATAGGAAAAAGTGGAAATTTACCAAGAAATGATGGTAGGCGTCAAGATTACACAATATAAAAGCAAAATGCCCAAAAGTGGTGACTTGACCCGAAAAACAACTTATAAACTGCGTTAGCAGCACAAGGTGATATGTGTGGTGGAGAGGAGAGAGAGGCTTGCTATGGAGAGGCAAAAGATGGGAATTTGTGATAATATGTAAGGATTGGTGCGTTTTTTTAAGAAATTATTTGCAACTTACGCTAATATGCTATAACTTTGCCACGGATTTAGCAGAAAGAGGCCGCAGGCGCTTGCTGCAAGAATAAAACAAGAAATTATGAGCGAGACTTTAATTAATATTTCGGTGATTCTATCGGTCGTGGCACTACTCGGTGTCGTGGAGGTGATTATTGGAAATTGAATTGGAGGAATCGCACAGCCCAATGGCGATAAGCAAAATATAAAAACATAGATAAAGACATAAGACCTTTCCTCCATAGACGATGCAACGACGGAGGAAAGGTTTTTCTACAACAATAATAAAGACAAGAGAAACATGAGTATTCCATTAAGAAGCGCCATAACGATGAATGGCCGACGCATGGCAGGCGCACGCGCCCTGTGGCGTGCCAACGGCATGAAGCCCGAGATGATGGGAAAGCCGGTGATAGCGATAGTGAACTCGTTCACGCAGTTTGTGCCGGGCCACACGCACTTGCACGAAATAGGGCAATATGTGAAGGAGGAGATAGAGAAGCTGGGCTGCTACGCGGCAGAATTTAACACCATAGCCATCGACGACGGCATTGCCATGGGACACAATGGAATGCTCTACTCGCTGCCCTCGCGCGACCTGATAGCCGACAGCGTGGAATACATGGTGAACGCGCACCGCGCCGACGCGATGGTGTGCATAAGCAACTGCGACAAGATAACGCCGGGAATGCTCATGGCGGCGATGAGGCTGAATATACCGGCCATCTTCGTGTCGGGCGGCCCGATGGAGGCCGGCAAATTGGGCAACCGCGCCCTCGACCTGATAGACGTGATGATCGACTCGGCCGACAGCACCGTGGACGACGACACGGTGAGCAAGATAGAGGAATTTGGCTGCCCCACGTGCGGCTCATGCTCGGGAATGTTCACCGCCAACTCGATGAACTGCCTCAACGAGGCCATAGGCCTTGCCCTGCCCGGCAACGGCACCATAGTGGCCACGCACACCAACCGCAAGGAGCTCTTCCGCCGCGCGGCGAAGAAGATAGTGGAGAATTGCCACGCCTACTACGACCTTGAGGACACGAGCGTGCTGCCGCGCAGCATAGCCACCCGCGAGGCGATGCTCAATGCCATGACCCTCGACATAGCCATGGGCGGCAGCACCAACACGGTGCTTCACCTGCTCGCCGTGGCCAATGAGGCGGGAGTGGACTTCACGATGAAGGACATCGACGCGCTGTCGCGCCGCACGCCGGTGCTGTGCAAGGTGTCGCCCAACTCGAAATATCACATTCAGGACGTGAACCGCGCCGGCGGCATCATGTCGATAATGGGAATACTTGCCAAGCAGGGGCTGCTCGACACCTCGCTCAAGCGCGTGGACGGGCTCACACTTGCCGAGGCAATCGACAAATATGCAATAGAGGGAGTCAACTTCTCTGAGAAAGCCCGCATAATGTGGAGCAGCGCGGCGTGTGGAATACGCACCACCAAGCTGGGCCCGCAAGCCACCTACTATCCCTCGCTCGACACCGACCGCGCCAACGGCTGCATACGCGACTTTGAGCACGCCTATGTGAAAGACGGCGGACTGGCGGTGCTATATGGCAACATAGCCAAGGACGGCTGCGTGGTGAAGACGGCGGGAGTGGATGAGAGCATATTCCACTTCACGGGTAAGGCAAAGGTGTTTGAGTCGCAGGACGACGCAGTGGAAGGCATTCTTGGCGACAAGGTGGAGGCCGGTGACGTGGTGGTTATCACCTACGAAGGGCCCAAGGGAGGCCCGGGAATGCAGGAGATGCTCTATCCCACGAGCTACATCAAGTCGAAGCACCTGGGGAAGGCGTGCGCGCTGATTACCGACGGCCGCTTCTCGGGCGGCACATCGGGGCTCTCGATAGGGCACATCTCGCCCGAGGCGGCGCGAGGGGGCAACATAGGCCTTGTGCGCGACGGCGACGTGATAGAAATCAACATACCCGAGCGCACCATCAACGTGCACCTGAGCGATGAGGAGCTTGCAGCCCGCCGGGCCGAGGAAGAGGCACGCGGCAAGGCAGCCTTCACGCCCAAGAAGCGCAACCGCGTGATATCGAAGGCACTGCAGGCCTACGCCTCGATGGTGACATCGGCCGACAAGGGCGGCGTGCGCGAGTGATGACGAACAAAGACCTAAACTATCATAAAGACAGGAATAGAAATTATGAGCAACCAGATTACAGGAGCCGAGGCGTTGGTGAGATCGCTGATAGCCGAAGGCGTAGATACGATATTTGGATACCCGGGAGGCGCGATAATCCCGGTATATGACGTGCTCTATGACTACCAGCAAGAGCTGCGGCACATACTGGTGCGCCACGAGCAGGGAGCCACGCACGCCGCCGAGGGCTACTCGCGCGTGTCGGGCCGCCCCGGCGTGGTGCTTGTGACCTCGGGACCCGCTGCCACCAACGTGATAACCGGCCTTAGCGACGCGCAGATGGACAGCTCGCCCATGGTGGTGATCACCGGGCAGGTGGCGAGCGCCTCGCTGGGCTCGGACGCATTCCAGGAAACCGACGTGATAGGCATCACACAGCCGCTCACGAAGTGGAGCTACCAGATACGCAGCGCGGCCGACATACAATGGGCAGTGTCGCGCGCATTCTACATAGCCACCACAGGCCGCCCCGGGCCGGTGGTGCTCGACTTTGCCAAGAATGCCCAGCTTGAGAAGGTGGAATGGAGCGACTACAAGAAGTGCAAGTACATACGCAGCTACATACCCAATCCTGCACCTAAGGAAAGCGACCTCGATGAGGCTGCCGAGATGATCAACAAGGCCGAGCGCCCAATTATCTTTGCCGGGCACGGCGTAGAGATAGCGCAGGCCGAGCCTGAGCTGCGCGAGCTGGCCGAGAAGGCCGATATACCGGTGGCGAGCACGCTTCTGGGCAAATCGACCTTGCCCACGGCACACCCGCTCAACGTGGGAATGCTGGGAATGCACGGCAATGTGGCAGCCAACATGGCCACCACGCGCGCCGATGTGGTGATTGCGATAGGCATGCGCTTCGACGACCGCGTGACGGGCGACACGCGTGCATTTGTGAGCCAGGCAAAGGTGATTCATATCGACATCGACTCATCGGAATTCGACAAGGTGATAGCCACAAATGCCACCATTCATGGCGATGCCAAGGTGGTGCTGCAACAGTTGTTGCCAAGAATAAAAGCAGCCAAGCACGGCGAGTGGCTTGCGAGCTTTGAGGCCGATGCGCAGCTTGAGAAGGAGAAGGTGATTGACAAGGACCTCTATCCCGCCGCCGGCCCGATGAACATGGGCGAAGTGGTGCACAAGGTGACTAAGGCAACCGGCGACAAGGCGGTGCTTGTGACCGATGTGGGACAGAACCAGATGTTTGCGTCGCGATATTTTGAGTTTACCGAGCCGCGAAGTATAGTGACGTCGGGTGGACTGGGGACTATGGGCTTCGGACTGCCGGCTGCCATTGGTGCGAAGATAGGCGCGCCCGAGCGCACGGTGTGCTTCTTCACCGGCGACGGAGGCCTGCAGATGACCGTGGAGGAGCTTGGCGTGATACTTGAGCACAACCTCGATGTGAAGATAATCCTGCTCAACAACAATTTCTTGGGCATGGTGCGCCAGTGGCAG
>CAMGFF010000239.1 GCA_946055125.1 uncultured Prevotellaceae bacterium
AACTATATTAGAAACGCTATAAAACTGATTTACTGGCTCTTACGTCTAAGTATATATAAATCAATTAATTCACTTCAATTTGCTATTTTCGCCGAAATGTCGTAATTTTGCCACCCCATACACATCACTTCTCATCGCATCAACGAATTTTTATGAGCAAGGGCATAGTAATTAAAAACACAGGCAGCAGCTATCAGGTAACAACCCCCGATGGCTCGGCAATCAACTGCAAGGTGAAGGGCAACTTCCGCCTGAAGGGCATTCGCACCACCAACCCCGTGGCTGTGGGCGACGTGGTTACATTCACCGCCAATGCCGACGGCTCGGCCTATATCACCGCCATCGAGCCGCGCCGCAACTACATAATTCGCCGCGCCTCCAATCTCTCGAAGGAGGCTCACATTCTGGCGGCAAACGTCGACCAGGCGCTGCTCGTGGTGTCGCTCAAGGAGCCGCTCACCAGCACCACGTTCATCGACCGCTTTCTCGCCACCGCCGAGGCCTACAGCGTGCCGGTGATACTTATCATCAACAAGACCGACCTCCTCGACGCCGAGGAGCGCGAGCTGGCCGAGGCCGTGCGTCACCTCTACTCGAGCATAGGCTATGAGGTGCTGCTCATCTCGGCCACCGGCGACCACAGCGACGCCATCGCCCCTATCCTCGCCATGACCCGGGGCAAGATTTCCCTCATCTCGGGCAACTCGGGCGTGGGCAAGTCAACGCTCATCAACCGCCTCATTCCCTCGCTCAACCTGCGCACCGCCCAAGTGTCGGCCACACACCACACGGGCATGCACACCACCACTTTCTCCGAGATGCACCCCCTGCCCGGCGGCGGCTACCTCATCGACACCCCGGGAGTGAAGGGCTTCGGCACCGTCGACTTCGGCGACGACGTGGCTCACTACTTCCGCGAGATTTTCGCCTGCTCAAGCCGGTGCAAATATGGCAACTGCACCCACACCCACGAGCCGGGCTGCGCCGTGCGCGAGGCTGTGGAGAGGCACGAGATTAGCGAGTCGCGCTATGCCAGCTACCTGAGCATCCTCCAGGACCGCGACGAGGGAAAATACCGCAAGCCATTCTGAGCCGCACCCCGCGCCCCATGGCGGTTTTCCCACCAAAAAAGCACTAAAAAAGAACCCTCTTTCCTGAAAATTTATTTTTTTTACCTTTTTTCGCAATATTTTTGAGAAAAAATAATGGGAATAAGCAAGAAAATCACTATTTTTGTGAAAAATTGGTGAGAAATGGTTTCAGAGCTGCAATCCACACTCAGCCGCCTCAGGTCGAAGAGCGGTGTGCTTCTTGAGAAGTACCACGCACTAAAGCATGAGAATGAGGCTTTAGCTGAGGAGAACAGGCAGCTTCGCGACCGCCTCGCACAGCTCGACAAGGAGCTGGAGCGGCTTAGGCTCGACTACGACTACCTGCAGATGGCGCGCATGATTACGCCCACCCGCGAGTCGGTGATGCAGAGCCGTGAGATTCTCGCCAAGCTGGTGCACGACGTTGACAAATGCATCTCACAACTAATGGAATAACGCCATGGTCAAGGATAACGATAGCAAGACGTGGATTCAGATAGCCGGCCTAAAGCCCATATCGCTCGCAGTGGCAAGCAAGGAAGAGGCCGTAGCCTATCGCAAAGCCGAGGATCTCGTCAATAAGGTTTGGGGGCAATACAGTCCTAAGTTTCAGGGCAACTTCTCTCCGGTCGAAGTTATGGCAATGGTGGCATTCAAGTTTGCCTGGCTCTATCAGGGCGCCAAGGAGGCAAACGATGCCGTGGGGGATTACCTCAAGGAGTTTGAGCAACAACTCGACGAGCTCGTGGTGAAGCTTTGAGCCTCTCCACCACAGGAGCGAGGCCGAGGCATAATAAAAGCGTTTTCTTAACCGACAGTCGCATTGCACCGATGAGTGTGTGGACCATGCCACTGTGGCTCTATCAGGCAGAGCCCCGGCGGCAGCCACCTCCCTACCGGCGCATTTTTTTATTATATTACTTATTTTATTACTACTTAATTAATTAGATGATTTATTACATTTTAACCGGAATCGGCGCACTGGCAGTGGGCGTGGTTGCAACGCTCATAGTGTCCCGAATGATATCTAAGGCCCGAGGCAACGCCATCATCGACGATGCCAAGCTCCAGGCCGAGAAGATAAAGAATGAGAAAATCATTGAGGCCAAGGAAGCTGAGATGAAGATTAAGACCGAGGCCGAGCGCCAGGCCAACAGCCGCCTCGCCAAAGTGCAACAGGCCGAGGCAAAGCAGAAGCAACGCGAGCTGCAGCTCAACCAGATGCAGTCGGAGGTGCAGCGTAAGAAGAACGAGAACGACACCCTCAAGATCAACCTTGAGAACCAGCAGGCACTGCTCGAGCAGAAGAAGGACGAGATTGAGAAAATCAAGCGCAACGTGCAGGACACTCTCGAGCACGTGGCGGGTATCTCGGCCGAGGAGGCCAAGGAGAAGCTCATCGAGTCGCTCAAGGACGAGGCAAAGACTGCCGCTGCAAGCTACATCAACGACATCATGGACGAGGCCAAGCTCACCGCCAACAAGGAGGCAAAGCGCATCGTGGTGCAGTCGATTCAGCGCGTAGCCACCGAAACGGCCATTGAGAACGCCGTGACCGTGTTCCACATCGACAGCGACGAGATTAAGGGACGCATCATCGGCCGCGAGGGCCGCAACATTCGCGCCCTTGAGGCCGCCACGGGCATCGAGATTATCGTCGACGACACCCCCGAGGCTATCGTCCTCTCGGGCTTCGACCCCGTGCGCCGCGAGATTGCACGCCTGGCCCTGCACCAGCTCGTGGCCGACGGACGCATTCACCCGGCACGCATCGAGGAGGTTGTGGCCAAGGTGCGCAAGCAAGTGGAGGAAGAGATTATCGAAACCGGAAAGCGCACTGCAATCGACCTGGGCATCCACGGCCTGCACCCCGAGCTGGTGCGCCTCGTGGGAAAGATGAAGTATCGCTCAAGCTACGGCCAGAACCTGCTCCAGCACTCGCGCGAAACCGCCAACCTCTGCGCTATCATGGCCTCCGAGCTGGGGCTCAACCCCAAGAAGGCACGCCGCGCCGGCTTGCTCCACGACATTGGCAAGGTGCCCGACGAGGAGCCTGAGCTGCCACACGCTATGCTCGGAATGAAGCTCGCCGAGAAATACAAGGAGAAACCCGACATCTGCAACGCCATTGGTGCCCACCACGACGAGGTGGAGGCCACAAGCCTCTTCGCCCCCATCGTGCAAGTGTGCGACGCCATCTCGGGCGCTCGCCCGGGTGCCCGCCGCGAGGCTGTGGAGGCCTACATCAAGCGTCTCAACGACCTTGAGCAGCTCGCACTCTCCTATCCCGGCGTGGTGAAGACCTACGCCATCCAGGCCGGCCGTGAGCTGCGCGTGATTGTGGGTGCCGACAAGATTGACGATGCCGAGACCGAACGCCTCTCGGCCGAAATCGCCAAGAAGATTCAGGACGAAATGACTTATCCCGGACAGGTGCGCATCACCGTAATTCGCGAGACTCGCGCCGTGAGCTTCGCCAAATAACTAAAGTAATTTATCGCGATGGATAGCAATAAAGACAATAAAGGGTGCTGCCCGCGCTGTAAATTGCAGAGCTTCAACTGGCTGGAGGATATTCCCGGCGGGCTCAACGACTTCGACATCGTGGAGGTGCACTTCAAGAACACCCGAAAGGGGTTCTACCGCAACTCCCAGCACCTCGACCTCGCCCCCGGCGACATGGTGGCTGTGGAGGCAAGTCCCGGCCACGACATCGGCGTGGTGGCCATGACCGGCAAGCTGGTGCAGCTGCAGATGAAACGCGCCAACCTGCGCCCCGACGTGGAAATTCTGCGCGTGTTCCGAAAGGCCAAGCCCAGCGACATTGAGCGATATGAGGAGGCCAAGAAGAAGGAGACCGACACCATGATTCGCTCACGCCAGATTGCCGCCTCGCTAAAGCTCAACATGAAGATTGGCGACGTGGAATATCAGGGCGACGGCAACAAGGCGATTTTCTACTACAT
>CAMGFF010000240.1 GCA_946055125.1 uncultured Prevotellaceae bacterium
TCTCCTAACTCCTAACTCCTAACCGAACTCGCTCCTCACTGAACGAGCAGATAATTGATAAAAATTTGGCGGTTTCGCGCCCTTGTGCTATCTTTGCATCACTATTCCTCTCTCTCAAACCGTAACAAAAACAATAATTAACCACTTACTCTAAAAAGCATTCTTCGCATGGAACAAAAACAGTATCTCAAAGACTCGGTGTCGAAAGTCATCGGCGTGATTGGCGGCGTGAGCTGGGCCTCAAGCGACACCTACTACCGTCGCATGAACGAAATCATGCGCGACCGATTCGGCTCCCTCTATTCGGCCAACTTCCTCATGTACTCAATCCCTTTCCACTCTTTCGCCGAGCAGGAGCGTCAGGCGGCACAGGGCGACTGGACCATGATGACCGCCATGATGGTCGATGCCGCCGAGCGGCTCAAAGCCGGTGGCGCCGACTTTATCGTAATAGCCTCTAACACTCTCAACTCCCTCGCCGAGGTGATTGAGGAGAAAGTGGGCATACCGGTGCTCAACATCATCGACGCTGTGGGCCGAGAGATAGTGAAAAAGGGAGTCCGAAAGGTAATCCTCCTCGGCACAAAGCACACCATGGAGGCGGGTTTCTACCAGAAGAAGCTCGAGGAGAAATACGGACTCGAAGTGCTCGTGCCCACACTCGAGGAGCGCGACTACATCAATAACGTAATCTTCGATGAGCTTTGCAACGACATCATCGTCAACCATTCCCGCGACGGCTACAAGCGTATCATAAACCGCCTCGTGCGCGAGGGCGGCGAGGGCGTAATCCTGGGATGCACCGAAATCCCTCTGCTCATCTCGCAGAAGGACCTCGGAATCCCCACATTCGACTCCGCCGAAATCCACTCCGTGGCAGCCATCGACTTCGCCACCGAGGGAGCCAACAGCATACGCAACCTCTTCTAACCCTCATCGGGCAACAGTCCCACATAGAGTGTGCCACTGCTGCCCTAACACATCAAAGCACAAATACGGACTCCCGGAGAGATTGCGGGGAGTCCGTATTCGCTATAAATATTACCCATATGTGAGTCGAGTCGTATGCCATTCTCGTCGATAAATTGTGATTTGATGAATGTGCCGCCCCGACTCCGCGACACCACATAAGCAACGGCTCTCTCATCATCGACGCGCCGTGAAATGTGGCTATCTACCGGAGCGATGGCTCGCTCTTCTACTCGGGCCGCACCGGCTGTGTGGAGAACCTTCCCAAGGGATTCCTAATCCTACGCATCAACGACCACACCATCAAAACTCTGGTCGAGTAGCACTTGCATGCCGAGGCGAGCTCCATTCAATGAAGGCATCTGTCCTTGTCCATATCTTTCAATCGTGAGGGGCACAAAGCCCCACCGGGACCGGCTCCTGAATATGGACTCGGTCCCCTTCCCATTTTATTGCTTTTCCACGACAACTTGCATGGAAGCCGTGAGCCGGAATTATTTCTTGAGCTTGATGAGGCTGCTGCCTGAGTCGCGCTCTTTGATGAGGCCGCTGTGGAAGGCGTAGAGGAGCTTCTGGAGGTCTTCTACCTGGTGCTCGAGCACGCGGCCCAGGTCGGTGTCCTTCACCATCATGCGCTTGGAGCTCATCTCCACGAGCTGCACTGTGGATTTGATGTCCTGTCCCTCGGCTACGGCCTTGGTGATTGAGGTGAACGGCTCGTGCTGCACGAGCTGGAAGCCGCGGGAGTGGAACACAAGGGTGTAGCCGGCTATGCCGGTCTCGGGCTGGTAGGCCTTGGAGAATCCGCCGTCGATTACCATCATCTTGCCGTTGGCCTTGATGGGGCTCTCGCCCTTCAGTGTCTTCACCGGCACGTGTCCGTTGATGATGTGGCGGTGCGTGCCGGTCACGCCAAACTCATCGAGGAGCATGTCGCACACGGCCTCGTTGTCGCGCAAAGTGTAGTAGTGGCCTTTGATTTCCTTGTGGGTTTCCTTGTCCTTGATGAAGTAGCGCTCGAAGGTGGCCATCTTGTCCTTGTCGAAGGCCGGGGAATTTTTGCCGCACCACAGATACCACACATAGTCGATGGCGAAGCGGTGCGCCTCCTCATCGTGGGTGCCAAAGTAGGCGTCGCGGATAATAGTCCCGGCCTTGTGGAGGAGTTCCTTGCCCTTGAAGCTCTCGCCGCCAATGGTGACTTCCTTGAGCGAGCCGTCGGCATTGAGAGGCACCGAGGCGTGGAAGAGGAGGTTGCTGTTGGTCACGGCATAGATGCAGCCGTTGCGGAAGAGGCAGTTGATGTGCTTCTGGAGCTTCTCGCTGCTTATGAATGAATTGTGGAGCTTGGTCACTATGTCTTGTTCCTCGGGGGTGAGGCGGTAGGGGTCGGCAGGGTCCACAGTTGGGAAATTGCAGTCGGTCATCTCATATTCCTTGCCGTCGAGCACGAAGACGCGTCGCTCAAAGTCCACATGGTGCAGAAGCAGTCGGTCGTCCATCTCAAAGTCGGGGCGGCGCTTTATTGTGGCGGCCTCGAGCTTAAACTGGATAACCGTGATGGCCTTGTGCCACTGTGCAATCATGTGCATCGTCTTCTCGCTCAAGCCGGTTTCGAGGCGGTTCACCTTGGGCATGAACATGGTGCAGGGGTCGTTGGCATAGGTCTCGAGGGCAAACGTGGCCAGGGGCAGGAGGTTGATTCCATAGCCATCCTCGAGCACGGCCTGGTTGCCATAGCGCAGGGCTATGCGCAGCACATTGGCTATGCAGCAGTCGTTGCCGGCGGCAGCTCCCATCCACAGGATGTCGTGGTTCCCCCACTGAATGTCGAAGTTGTGGTAGTCGCAGAGGATGTCCATAATCTTGTCGGGGTGCGGGCCGCGGTCAAACACGTCGCCCAGTATGTGCAGCGTGTCGATTGCCAGCTGCTGAATGAGGTTGCAGATTGAGATTATAAAGTCGTCGGCACGGTCGGTAGAGATGATGGTGCGCACAATCACTTCCACATAGGCCTGCTTATTGGTGTCGATAGAGCTTTCGTGCAGCAGCTCCTGGATAATATAGGAGAAGTCACGCGGAAGTGCCTTGCGCACCTTGGAGCGGGTGTATTTCGACGACACGTTGCGGCACACCATCACCAGGCGGTTGAGGGTGATGAAGTACCAGTCCTCAAGCTCGTCGGCCGGCGTGTCGCGCTTCACCAGGTCGAGCTTCAGCTCGGGGTAGTAGATGAGCGTGCACAGCTCCTTTTGCTCGCGAATGCCAAGCGTCTCGCCGAAGATTTCCTTCACCTTGCGCTTGATGGCGCCCGAGGCATTGCGCAGCACATGCTGGAAAGCCTTGAACTCACCGTGGAGGTCGGCAAGGAAGTGCTCGGTGCCCTTGGGGAGGTTGAGGATAGCCTCAAGATTGATAATTTCGGTGCTTGCGGCGGCTATGTTGGGGAAATTGCGGGCAAGCAAGTTGAGGTAGCGGAGGTCGCTCATTACGTCATCGAGCTCTATACTTTTGTTCATATCGAAATTCAGGTGTTAAGAAATGGTTACAAATGGTAAAACGCTTGTTGAAATAACACACAAAAGTAGGAAACAAATCGCACATTTCCAAACCTTGACGCTTATTTTTCGAAATTATCCGCTGCATAAAGAGGCTTTTGTCGTAACTTTTCATAAATTGCTACGGCACTCGGCACGGCCAAAAATTAAAATCTGCGATTTTATTTTGACTTTGCTCTCATTTGTTGTAACTTTGTCATTGAAAGCTAAAACACTACGACTATGGAGAAGAAGCAGTTGAAATTGTGTCCGCTGGGGATGCAGGATTTCCAGGAAATCATTTCGAAGGATCGCCTTTATGTCGACAAGACGCGCCAAATCTTCGACCTGACTAATGGGGCATCGAAATATGTGTTCTTGAGCCGCCCGCGGCGGTTCGGGAAGTCGCTTCTTGCCTCCACCTTGCACTACTACTTCGATGGTCGCCGCAACCTCTTCAAGGGCCTTGCCATCGAGCAGCTGGAGAAAGATTGGGTGAAATACCC
>CAMGFF010000241.1 GCA_946055125.1 uncultured Prevotellaceae bacterium
TCTCCTCACGCTTTTGCAGCAGGTAGAGGTAGAGCGACTCCTTCACCTTCTGCTGACGCTCCACGCTGAGCAGATATTTGGCCTGCTTCGGGTTCGACGCTATCTGCGACGTAGCCTGGCTGCCATAGCTCTGCTGGCTCTTTATCTGCGCGTTGAGTGCCACAATCTCATTGTCGATGGTGCTTATCAGCGCTCCGCGCAGCGCGGCGAGCTGCACGTCCATCTGCTCCACAAGAGGGTTCTTCACGCTACTCTTCGACACCAGGTTGTTGCGCTCAAGCAGCAAGTTGTTGTATTCCGATATCTGCGACGAGATGTTGGCGCCCTCCAGGCCCGAGTTGGCGGGCAAGAGCTGGAAGTTGTCGCCCTCGCTCGTCAGGTTGTTGCGTATGTAGCGAGCCATGTACACCTGATTGTTGAGCTGCTTTATTGCCGACGCAGCCTCATTGGCCTGCGACATATACATTCCTGCAGCAGCTCCCACGTCGGGCAGAAGGTTCGCGCTCTTGAACGATGAAATATCATTGTCCACATTGCCAAGCTCGCTCTCAATCACAGCAAGACGGTCGGTGATAAACATACTCGTGCTCACAGCTATCTGGTTGCGGTCCTTCACCCAGTTCTCGTTATACACGGCTATGAGCGTGTTGAGTATGTCCTCAGCACGCTGAGTCGATACGTCGAGATACGACAGGCTGATGATGTTAGATTTATCATCGGTCTGTGCTATTGTCAGGCATGCGCCGGCTGCACCCACGGCTGCACCTATCGACGAGCGCGACACATAAATCTCAGCAGCCTCTTTCTTATAGTGCGCCGTCGGCTCCACTGCTATGCGGCCCAGCTTGCTCGGCACGGTGTCGTTGAGCTTGCCCTCCACCTTGCCGGTAACACTCTCGCCGCCTCTCACTATGTCGCTAATGGTATATTTGCCATCGGCTGCAAGATTGAGCACAAACGTTGCCGACTCATTCTCAGGGAAGTCAATCATACTAACCTGCACAGGCAGACTCTCACCATAGATAGTTTTCTTGTGGAAACGGCTATCCACCATATAGTTCATATCCAGGTGAAGGCGCATAACCACCTCTTTCATAAGGTCGAGCGAGCGCAGAGTGTTCATCTCATTGCTCACATTCGTACTCGTGTTGAAGATGCCAAGGTCGGAGAATGCCGCCATCTCGGCCGACGACTGTCCCTTGCCATTGTCCTTGATTAGTATCGACGCCGTGCGCGTAAACACCGGCGGAGTCTTCAGCAGATACACCACCGCCACGCCAAGGCACACAGCCAGCGACAGCACAAACCAGTGCCACTTCGCCAGGCACAGGTAAAGCAAATCCTGAATGCGGATAAAATCCTGTGCATTCTGTAGATTGTTGTTATTCTTCTGTATTGTTGCCATTTTCATTAATTTTTTTCCAAGTCAAAAGCCATCCCCCAAATCCCCACCATCTAATATCTAATATCTGATATCTACTATCTGATATAACTCCTAACTAATAACTCCTAACTCCTAACTGATAGAACTATTTCACCACAAGCACCACAATCGACATCAGGAACGACACCGCCGACATCCAGAACGCCGGCGTGAGCAGCGTGTTGCCATTCACAGTCGACTGGCGTGCCTTGTTGGCATTCGGCTCCACATATATCACATCGTCCTGCTGCAAGTAGTAGGCCGGCGACGAATAAATCGTGCTCGCGTCACACAGGTTCATCTCATACACCGTCTGCTTGCCATTCACCGCCCTCAGCACCTTCACGTTGCCTCGGCGGCCATTGATGCTCAGGTCGCCCGCCGCGCTTATCGCATTGAGCACCGTGTAGTTGTCGCGGTCGATGTCATAGCGCCCGGGGCTCGACACCTCGCCAAGCACCGACACCGAGAGGTTCATAAAATCGACTATCACCACCGGGTCTTTCACCAGCTCGCGAGTCTTCAGCTCATTGGTGATATACTCCGCTATCTGCTCGCGCGTCATCCCGGCCAGCTTCAGCTTGCCAAGCACCGGGAAGTTGATATAGCCCTCGGTGTCAACAGTGTAGCCCAGCTTTACACCAGTCTGGCTAGTCTGCTGGTTGCTGCTGCTCAGGTTGAAAAGCTCACTCAGCTTCTCATCCTGGGTGCTCACAATAATCGACAGCTTGTCCTTAGCACGCACTTTAATCTCCACCGGGGCTGTCACAGCAAGCTCAGTCTCCCCGGGCTTCATGTCCTGGAAATAGACAATGTCCTTGGGCGTGGAGCACGACACGGCTGCGAGCAGTGCCACGCCAATCATCAGAATTTTGCAAAATTTCATCTCTTTGTTATCTACTATAGTATTGTGTTTTGTTATTTCTTAGTATTTCGTCGTGCTATAGCCTTGCTTATCGCTATATTGGCAGCAGTCCATATCACCGCATCTATCAGCAGTATCCACGTCACCGACAGCACCACCGACAGCGCAAAGTTCATCAGCGTGAACACCGCCGACACAAGCACTATCGTCACCATCGCCAAGCGCTGCGGCATTCCCAGGGCAAGCATCTTGTGGTGTATGTGGTTCTTGTCGGGCAAGAACGGATTGCGCCCATTGCGCACGCGGCGCATATACACCCTCACCACATCGAAGCACGGCACTATCAGCGGCGAGTAGGCCACTACCATGCTGTTTACCCCTAAGCCGGCCGCCACCACGTCACACCTTATCAGCCTCAGCGACAGCACGCATATCATCATGCCCACCGTGAGGCTGCCGGTGTCGCCCATGAATATCTTCCGGCCTCGCTCGGCGTTGCCCCACACATTATAATAAAAGAAAGGAAGCAGCACGCCAAGCGTCGCAAACGACAGCATGGCATACACCGGCTCTCCCTTCATCTGGAATATCACTCCATAAAAAACCATCACCACTGCACTGAGCCCCGACGCCAGCCCGTCGATGCCGTCAATCAGGTTGATGGAATTAATGATAAACACCACCACAAGTATCGTGAGCGGATAGCCCACCCACACCGGCAGCTCTTCCACTCCCACCACGCCATGAAGGCTGCTCATCCAAAGCCCTCCGGCTATCACCATAAGCCCACAGGCCACCTGCACTATGAACTTTGCAATGTAGCGCACCCCTATCAGGTCGTCGGCCATGCCCACCAGGTAAAGCACCATGATGCAACACGCCGAGAACGCAAGCCCTCGGCTCTCGGCTGCAAAGTTGGCAAGTATGCTTCCGCCTCCCACCAGCGTGTCGATGCCCAGCAGAAGCACTATCGAGAAGAATATCACCGGCTTGAACGCTATGCCTCCAAGCCTCGGCACAAGGCTCTTGTGTATCTTCCGCTCATCGGGCACGTCGAAGAGGTTCTTCCTGAACGATATCAGCAATATCTGCGGTATCAGCACTCCCGCCATCAGCACGCTTATCACCAGCACTGCAAGCGAGTTGATAATCTCAATATTGGTCGGAGACGTTGTCATGTTAATATATACTTTTTTTCCTGTTACTTTTCTTCTGCATTCTGAGCTGTGATTGAATCTTGCCGAGACTTCGGCATCGGCCTTTTTTCGATTAGCACAAATAGCTTAAATCCTGCTTGCGACTCAACCTCACTGAAACACAAGCAGTTACACTATTCACACTCAATAGTTCAGCCCTTGGGCTGGTTGTAAATTTTGGTTCTTTATACATCAAAATCTTCAGTCTTCAATGTAAAAAATTATCCAAAAACTCGGTTCTCCGTCCGCGCTCACCACTTGTGAGCCGGCCGTTCCCTTTCGCTTCGGTAACTTTCGCATAAAAACAAAGAATGTCACTACCACAATCTGTCACAATGGCTCTTCGGCTCGCAGGCCGCTCCCGGCCATTGTGGCCCGGTCTTTTCAGGCTTCTTCTTTTCTTGCGACAAAAACTTAATATTCAGCGTTGTTACTCCGAACTTTACTATGCAAAAATCACTGCAAAGATATAAAAAAATATTTAAACAGCACAACTATTAGCTAAAAAAAAACAAAAT